>JBJTFZ010000024.1:0-7319 GCA_046093685.1 bacterium | reverse complement strand
CTGTTATGTCTGTGATAGGGGCAGATGACCTACGCGTTACTCACCCGGATGCCAGTGCTTGATAAATCAAACCCTCGACTTGCATGTGTTAGGCACGCCGCCAGCGTTCGTCCTGAGCCAGGATCAAACTCTCCGTTGTATGATTAACGAATCTTTTGATCTTTAATATCTCAAGTTCTTTGCTGTACTTACTTTAGGTATAAAGGCTGTCAAATATGCCCCTCGAATTGCTCCGATGTGCTGTTTCTCCAACATGTACAGGAATTGACAGAGTAGTTTGCTTGTATTACTTCTGTCTTGTTAATGCTTCGTCATGCCATTCGAAAATGACATGAGTATCATTGTTCCTTTTTGTTTGTGTTTTCTGTTTTCAATGTACGGCCCATCAGGGTGTTGGCTGAAAGAATTGCCTGTGTGATCAAGCCGCTTTGGCTAGGTCTCGAGACAAAAAAAACGCGCAATGATCCGCTTTCTTCGCTTCATCCAAGAAGCGAGAGCGGGATCATAACCCGCTTCATTCTTCTGCCCGTCATTCAATTCTTTCAAACTTGTCAACCTATCGGCATTGCTTCTCTTCAAAGCAATCTCGGCCGCCGTCGCAGCCGAATGGGAATACAAATCTAAGACTCTTCCCTATTATCACCAAATACTTTTTTAAGTACTTTTCAAATATTTTTGGCCTTTGTTGCAAGAAACATGCATTAAAGCTATGTGGAAAACTCTGCAAATCTCAGTTTTTTATGGCTTCTTCGGAGTTTTTGGCACTTTCTTGACAGGCGTCGGTTTTTCTTTGGTTTTTTTTGAATTGCCTTCAGTTTCATTCTGTTTTGCAGATTTTTCTAATGGTTTCGCCGGTTGAACAACTTGTTTTTGCTGCTTTGGCGATTTCTCGTTTGATTTTTTCTGCACTGGCTTTTGCGAAGGTTTGGGCTGTTTTTCTTGTTGATGCAAATAATTCATGCTTGCATCCAATGTGATTTTCATCCGAATGATTGATTCTGTTTTCTGCGTCACTTTGAATCCATTGTGAATGCGATACCCAACAATCCACAATACTTCATCGGCCGAACTCACAACAAGCACCTTGCGCTTATCTGAAATGTTAATCTTAGCATTCGTGAGAAAATCACTGACAGTCATCGATCCATCCATGCCTATTGGTGATATTCTATCGCCATCTCTCCAATATCTCACAACCAATTGTTCTGGCAACAAATCGGCATCGAAATATTCTGTCAATGGGTGCTCGCCAAAATGCACGGTTCGTGGATCAGCAATCTCTCCGAGAAATGTGATGCCATGAGAGGAAAATGTTCCAATCTTTTTTACCGGCATGAAAATATCAACCATGGTCTCTGGTTTTGCAAAGATCAATTCTTCTCTATCGCGTACTACGAACAAATCTTTCGTGATATCCAGTCTTCCACCCGCAGGGCCCTTGACCATTGCCAAAATGGAATCAATCGCATTCATTGAAATAGGTTGCATATGCAAGAATGATCGCAAGGATGCCTGAATCAATTCTCCCTTGGCAAAATCCTTGATGGATTCAAACATTCCGATATGAATTGCAAAAGATGTTTTTGAAATCTCTCTCACACCTTGCTTCATGATATGGATGATCCTATCTGATATGAACTCTTGTGCCTCTCTCATCAGCGTGGTTGTCCGATTCAGTACTTCAGTCAATCCCGGAGAATATTCGGATCTCAACAATGGCAATAATTCATGTCTGATTTTGTTTCTTGTAAACTGCAATGAACTATTTGTTTCATCCTCTCTCCATTCAAGCGAACGAACCTTAGCATATTGCTCAATTTCTTTTTTGCTGAGCCATAGTATTGGTCTGATATACGAGAGCTTCTTGTCGACATCTCTTCTTGGCGGAATGCCGGCAAGTCCCGTGATTCCGGAACCTCGCATCAAATTCATTAACAATGTCTCTGCATTATCTTCGGCATGATGTGCCGTTGCAATCACATCAGCATGTGAAGCTTTCGCTGCTTTTTCAAAAAATTGATAGCGCATGATTCTGGCTGCCACCTCGGTTCCAAGATTGTATTCTTTGGCATATTGCGCAACATCAGCCTGCGTATGGTGAAAATGCAATCCATATTTGGCGGCCATTTTTTTTACGAATGCCTCATCCTGATGTGAAGCATCACCCCGCAACATGTGATTACAATGTGCAACATGAATCGTGCACCAACCTCTCGTACTGATCACAGCAAGTAAATCAAGCAATACAACAGAATCAATTCCACCGCTCACTGCACAGAGCATGACGCACGGTTTCTTGATTCTGATTTCCTGCTCGAGAAATTGTATGGTTTTTTGAAGAATGGGTTCGAGCTGTTTTGGTAATGGATCAACTTTTGCTTTGGACATTCCCTTTCCCCACGATTCAGTTTTCTGAATGGGAGGAAAGTCTTTTCCCACTTTGTCAAGCGGAGTAACCTTCGATGGTTGATCAACTTGCTTTTGAATAGGAGCGGCAATCTCTTTCTTGGGCTCCTGTTTTGCCTGCCTTGAATTCACCTCTTTTGGAGCGGACAGATTTTCCGAAGCATCTTCTTTCGCTTCAGCCAAAGAAGCCGTCTCCATCTTTGGCTCAGCATGCACAACACCCTGTTGTTTTTCTTGCAAATGTTGAAGCTTCTTTAATTTTTTTCTTTCTTTCCACTCACGAAGTCTTCGCTCTTTTCTGGATAACTTTTCTAGCCCATTTTGTGTGTCTTCATTCACGATTGAAGTCGATTCAATGGGTGTAGACACGGTATCTGGATGTTCATGAATGGCAAATTGTTCTTTGGAATCATCTGCTTTTTGTTGAAGATTTTTCTTGCCATCGGTCACAACATTTCCCGATTCTGTCTTTGTCTTTTTCGCAGTTGATTTTGAAGAAGTTGACTTTGTTTTTTGACTCTTAGTGGATTTTTCTTCGGATTGAATATTCGAATCAACTTCCACAACCTTCTTGGCTTCTTTGGTAGAAGTTTTTTTGGCCGGCTTCACGATTTGTTCAATGACTGGTTCAGGACTTTTTTTTGCAACTTTTGCTACAAGTCCCTTGGGCTTTGCGATTGATACTGTTTTTATGGGTTTTGTTTCTGCGACTACTGCTTCTTTCACTGATGGTTGTTTTTCAATTGACGCAGACTCTTGTTTGGTTGCAACCTTTTTGGTCGCACCTTTTTTGGAAGGTGTGGATTTTGCCATGAGTACTTCTGTTAATGACATCAATTATAGATGGAACAACATCATGCCGAAGCATCATGCAACATCATCTTGCAATTGATGAGAATGTAAAAATTCAATATATGCCTCAAGCCTATCTTCAACTTGGGCAAAGGATTCATATTGTTGTACATCTTGCTTTACAGCTGATGCACAATACAAACCCCGTAAATATCCTGCATAAAACTTTCGAAACTCAAGAACAGCTCTGCGTTCTTGCTTTTGAGTCAATTGCAAACGCAAATGCTCCAAACATGTTCGAATTTTCTCTTCATATGTTGGCAATGGAGCTTCAACCCCATGAGCCAACATGTGCCTGGCTTCTCTGAAAATAAACGGATTGCCGACAGCGGCCCTTCCGATCATCACAGCATCGCAGCCGGTTTCACGGAAAGCTCGCAACACCTCTTCTGCAGAGGTGATATCTCCATTTAATATCACAGGTATTTTCACTGCTCGCTTGATCTTTGGAATCCAAGACCAATCGGCATTCCCGGAATGCCCCATATCACGAGTTCTACAATGAACAGTGATGGCTGAAGCACCGGCGTCTTCAAGCCTGGAAGCCACATCTTCTATGATAATTGAAGATGAGTCCCAGCCAAGTCTTGTCTTTACCGTTACGGGTAACTTTACGGTATCCACGATTGCCTTCGTCATGGCAGCCATGAGTGGTGGGTCCTTAAGCAAGGCAGCACCGGCATTTCTGGCTACAACATTTCTAACCCAGCAACCGCAATTGATATCAATAAAATCGGGTCCTGAAGCTTCTGCGACTGATGCCGCTTCTTTCATGACATCGATTTCCCCACCAAAGATTTGTATTGATACGGGATGCTCTTCCTCGGACAATCGCAATTTTTCCATTGAGCGCCGCGCATCACGCACCAAACCATCTGATGAAATAAACTCGGTATACACGATATCTGCCCCCATCCTCTTGCAAATAACTCTGAAAGGCAAGTCGGTGACATCCTCCATGGGTGCCAAAAGCACACCATTGGTTACATGCACATCGCCGATGGTGAGTTCGGCATATCTATGTTCATTCAACGTTTTGGGCTTATCCATTTAGACTAAAATACGATAAAAACAGCATTTACATGCTCCCCTTGTTCATCTCATTGTGGCTTGCGGTCATATTTACAGCAGGAATGTAGATTTTCATATACAGAATCCTCGGCACGCATGTTTTCTGTATCGTAACCAATCGCTATTATGGCTTTTTCAATCAAATTTAGCGATGTTTTAGTATCGTCATATTGTACCGTGAGGGTCTTTTTCTTTTTGTCCCAAACCGCAGATTCAACCCCATCAACGGATTTGGCTGCTTTTTCGATAGCTTTTTTACAGGATCCGCAATTTCCAAAGACAGTTATGACACTCTCAATGGTGGGTAATGAAGTAGCCACTACAGGTTGCATTACAAAGAATGCCATGATAAAGGCAATGAGGTATTTCATGGTTGTTAAGATGTTATTGTGTGAAATAGAACAACATAGTCGATTGAAGCAAACTATTAGCGTAAAGTTAGGGATAAGTCAGTCCTTTTTTCAAGGAGAAATTGTATTTTTGACCAAATGAGCCATTTTCTTCGGGTGGCATTTCATATTGTTTCACTACCGGCCTTAACCATGAACATTCTTGTATTGCGCAGGGCATTTGGATTCCTATCATTCATCGTGGCTTCAGTCACCTATATGTTGACTGTTCAGGAGTCTGTTCCTTTTTGGGATTGCGGAGAATTTACAGCAGCTGTTGCCGAACAACAGGTGCCACATCCACCGGGTGCACCACTCTTTTTGATTGTTGGTAAATTGTTTCATCTTCTTCCATTCGGGGATCCGGGTTGGAGAGTGAATTTGTTATCAGCATTTGCAAGCGCGGTAACGGTAGGTCTTCTCTACCTTGTTATTGTACAAGTAATCGAAAATTTCCGTGGCAAAAGCTATGAATCATTCGGTGATGCCCTTGCCGTGTTTGGTTCTGCTTTTGTTGGCGCAAGTGCATTGACATTCAGTGACACTTTTTGGTTCAATGCCGTTGAATCGGAAGTATATGCTTCATCCACATTATTGGTTGCAATCATCGTCTGGCTCATGATGAGGTGGAATGAAGAAGCAGACAATCCGGGCCATGAAAAATATTTATTGCTGATTGCATATATCATCGGTCTTTCAACCGGTGTGCACTTGTTCAGTATTCTGGCGATTTTTTCATTGGCATTGGTGGTATACTTCAGGAAATATGATTTCAAATTGACTTCGTTTTTTGCAATGGGTGCCATCACGGTGGTGAGCTTTGGTTTGATTTATCCCGGAATCGTCAAGGTATTACCGGCTATGCTTGGTGGTAATCTCTTCCGCACCGAGGCAAGGGATTATGTGATTATGGATTCCATGTTCCCCAGACTTTTGGCTGTGGGATCAATCATCGGTGCTGCATTTGGGACTTATCATGCAAGCAAAAACAATAAACCAATTCTGAATCTTGCTTGCTCATCTTTCTTGCTCATCATTCTTGGATATAGCACATACACGCAAATTTTATTGCGCTCAAATGCAAATCCTCCAATGAATGAAAACACACCAAATGACTTGATTAAGTTAAGTGCATATCTTGGTCGTGAACAATATGGTGATGCACCTTCATGGCCACGCAGATGGCAGACAGACCCTATGTACACATCAAGGCACATGGATTATGGACCTTGGAATGAACCTCCCAGAAAAGTTGTCACACGCCAGGATGGCATGCAATACACTGTGCCTGATTATTCAGCCATGAAGAAAAACATGTCAGGAGAGATGAACTACTTATTCAAGTACCAACTCAATCACATGTATCTCCGATATTTTTATTGGAATTTCATGGGAAGAGTGGGTGATGTTCAAGATGCACCGGCAACGATGTCCGGCAATAAGAATTCAGTGGAATACAAGGAATTCAATTATATGTCCGGCTATAAGGACATGTTCCCCATTACTTTCTATGCATTGCCTTTACTTCTTGGCTTGTTTGGCTTGATGTTTCATTTCAAAAAACAACCAAGAATGGCATTGGTATATGTAACGCTGTTTCTTTTGACCGGTTTGCTCGCGGCATATGCACAGAATCAGCAGAATCCACAGCCTAGAGAACGCGATTATTTCTATGTGGGGTCATTCTTTGTTTGGTGCATGTGGATTGGCATAGGTACCTATGGAATCATCTCCACAATCCTGAAAAGAGATGAGAGCTTTTCTCCCTCGATAGCGGGGGGAGTAATAGCTTTGTGCTTTGTTGCCGTTCCCGTTAATATGGGAATGGGTGGTTGGAAAATGCATGACCGTTCAGGAAACTTTCTTCCTTTTGATTATTCATACAATGTTCTTCAAAGTTTGGAAAAGGATGCGATTGTCTTTACCTATGGTGATAATGACACCTTCCCACTTTGGTATATGCAAGATGTTGCCGGCGTTAGGCGTGATGTGCGCGTTGTCAATCTGAGTTTGGGTCAAACAGGATGGTATATGTATGAATTGAAGCATAATGCTCCATGGGGTGCCAAGAAAATTCCTTTGACATTTAGCGACAAATCATTGTTGGCTGATGAAACCAGTTCCGATGCGATTGGACCGGAATTATCTGAAGCTGAAAATATCACCGTGCAAGTTAACAGAGATATTCTCAAACGCTTCACAAGTGATTCCTTGATTCTAGCCAATGGCATAATGCAATTTGCATTCAATGGTGACGGTAATCCTCGTCCGGGTGATAAAGAGAATGTTCCTGTTTTCTACAAAGGTCCGCAACATAAATTAGTCGCAGACATCATCAAGGTCGTGAAATTTGAAAGACCCGTGTATTTCACTCAAGGTGCCGACTCTTACATGGGATTGGATGAGTACCTTCGCACAGAGGGTCTTGCTCAGCGCGTCTGCCCTGTAAAACAAGGTGAACGCAGAACATATGAAGAATCAATCATGAACAAGTGTTTGCTCAATCCTGTTGCTGATGATATTGCCCATAGCGGACAACACTATGGATTCAAATTCAGAAATCTCAATAACATGAATGTGTATTATGATGAAGTGCACAGA
>JBJTFZ010000023.1:0-4544 GCA_046093685.1 bacterium | reverse complement strand
TCCGTGCAGTATATGTGAGCATCATCCTGCGTGAAACCTCGCACTCTGGAAAGACCATTCAATTCGCCCGATTGCTCATAACGATAAACCGTTCCAAATTCTGCAAGGCGTACAGGCAAATCACGATAATAACGGGGCTTCGATGCATAAATCTGATGATGATGAGGACAATTCATTGGCTTGAGCAAATATTCTTCATCATCAACGGTGATTGGTGCAAATTGTGAATCAGCATAATAAGGATAGTGACCACTTGTGCGATATAATTGGAGATTACCAATATGAGGGGTGATCACCTCTTGATATCCTCGCTTTACTTGCTCATTTCTTAGGAAGTTCTCGAGTGTTCTGCGGACGATTGTCCCATTGGGCAGCCACACGGGGAGTCCACCGCCAATCATGGGAGAAATCATGAACAATTCAAGCTCCTTGCCAATTCTTCTGTGATCTCTTTTCTCTGCCTCTTCCCGAAGTTTTATGAATTCCTCCAATTGATCTTTCTTTGGAAATGCTATCCCATAGATGCGAGTCAATTGTTTTCTGGAGGAATCCCCCCTCCAATATGCTCCAGCAACAGAGAGAAGTTTCGGATATTTCAATGAACCCGTGGAAGGAACATGTGTGCCTCGGCACAAATCCGTGAAGTTTCCTTGTGTGTAGAAAGTGATTTCTGAATCTTTCAATCCGTCGAGCAATTCAAGTTTGTATTCATCACCTTTTTCTGTGAAATATGCAATTGCATCATTCCAAGAAACTTCTTTTCTGACAAATGGTGAATCAACCTTGACGAGTTCCTTCATTTTTTGTTCGATGGCCGGTAAATCTTCGACTGAGATCTTGACTCCTTCAGGTAGATCAACATCATAATAAAAACCCGCTTCAATGGAAGGCCCGATTCCGAATTTCACTCCCGGATATAATGCTTCCAATGCTTCTGCCATCAAATGCGCGGTTGAATGCCAAAATATTTGTTTTCCTTCATCATCATTCCACGTGACGATTCGAATTATGGAATCTTCCGCGATTGGGCGCGACATGTCATATGCGAGGCCATTGACGACGATTCCAAGAGCATTGCGAGCCAATCCTTCAGAGATTGACATTGCGATGTCTTTGCCGGTGGCATTAACGGGGAATTCTCTTACTGTTCCGTCAGGAAATGTGATATTCATGATGATCTAGGAAATAAATGATATGTGCAAAGATATCGTTTTGACTGTGAAAACGGAAACAGAACGAATGTTGGTTATGCTTTGCATACATGTGCAATGAGGTGTCTTGCCGCAGTGCTTGGTACAATGTTTTTTTGATGAATGTCTGCCAACATGCGTTCTTTTTCACTCTGCCATGATGTTTGTTGCTCAGCCCAGATGACCAATTCTCTGCGCAAGGCCAATTCGAACCATTCTTCTGCTTGCATTTTTCTGCGTTCCAGTAATGAGTCATGATGTTCTGCTTTGGGGTCGAAGAAGTGATTGCACAATGAAATCAATTCATTCAATCCGAGACCCTCCATACCTGAACCTGTTAGAACCTGGACATTCCAAGATTTTGTGGGTGAGTGCATGAGAGTTAATGCACTCAATATTTGACCTTTCGCGATTTCGGCAAACTGAGACAACTGACCATCAGCTTTGTTGATGAAGAGGATGTCTGCCAATTCCATAATGCCACGCTTTATGCCTTGCACTTCATCACCGGCATTTGGAAGCATGAGAAGAAGAAAGAGATCTGTTATTGATCGAACTTCCACTTCAGATTGTCCTACACCAACGGTTTCTATGATGATTGTTGTGAAACCTGCTGCTTCGCATAGTAATAAGGCTTCTCTTGTGGCATTGGAGACTCCGCCGAGTGTGAGTCGTGATGGAGAGGGTCTGATATAGGCATTTTCTGACCGAGCAAGCATCGGCATACGAACTTTATCGCCTAGTATACTTCCCCCATGAGATTGACTTGTAGGATCAATAGCCAACACAGCAACCTTTTCACCTTGCTCAATGCATGAAAGTCCGAATCGTTCAATAAATGTCGATTTTCCAACACCCGGACTTCCCGTGATACCTATGCGTTTTGCATTTCCCGTGAAAGCGATAAGGGATTGAAGCAATGTTTCGGTTGCCTTTCGATCATCTTCCAAAGTGCTTTCTGCCATGGATATCGCTTTTGACAATGCACGGCGATTTCCCGAAGTGATTTCATGTATCAAATCAGCGATCGAATATTGTTGGTCAAATGATGAAGCATTCATGAATGTGCAAGCAGAGATTCTTTGGAGTTATTTGTGCATATTTCACGAGCATTTGGATAGAATGCTCAAGGAATAATCCGTAAATTTACAATAATCAAACCATAAATCATTGTACCATGAGAGTCATTGTGCGTCCATCAAAGCATTTACCATCCATTCTTTGTTTTTTGGGTTTCATTTTGTTAGCAATGGCAAGTTCTTCCTGTGTTTCGACGGGAACATATGAAACACAAGTACAAAAGTCGGATTCATTGCAAAGATCTGTAAATGATCTTATGAATGAGAAAAAGCAATTGCTTTCAAAGAATGCGGGAAATTTGGCAATGATGGAGGATTTGAATTCGGAAATCAGACTTCTCAAGGAAAAAGTAAGGATACTTCAAGAGCAACTTGATCAGGCAAAAAATGCAAGCACTGAAGAAATCAAAACCTTGCTTTCGCAATTGGAAAAAGCAGAAGAGGATCTGTTTTCCCGAGAATCCATGTTGCGAGAAATGCAGGCATTGATCAAACAGCGAGACTCTTCCATGAATGCCTTGCGGGAGAGTGTGGAGAAATCGCTTCTAGGTTTCAAGGAAAGTGGATTGGAAATTGAAGTGAAAAACGGAAAAGTGTATGTGAAAATGTCCAATCAATTATTGTTTAAATCCGGCTCAACGGTCATTGACAAAAGGGGAAAAGAAGCATTACAGCAATTGGCAGTGGTATTATCACAACAAACGGATATATCCGTGATGATAGAGGGTCATACGGACAATGTACCGATCAACTCTGCTCGCTTTGCGGACAATTGGGATTTAAGTGTCTTGAGGTCCACCGAAGTTGCTCGAATACTCACCATTGAAAATGGCATCGATCCAAGAAGAATCACTGCTTCAGGAAGAAGCGAATTCATGCCTGTTGAACAATCGGATACTCCGGACGCAAGAGCAAGAAACAGAAGAACTGAAATCATTCTCAGTCCTAAACTTGATGAACTTATGAACCTTGTGAAATAATGATATGAATGCACTTGAACGATTGATTGACAGACAACAGGCGATTTCATCCAAACTGTGTGTTGGATTGGATACGGAGCTTACGAAGATTCCTGAAATTCTGCGAGGAACAGATCATCCCATCACTTCCTTTAATTCGGCAATCATTGAATCCACTTTGATGCATGCTGCGGCATATAAAATCAATACGGCGTTTTATGAGCAATATGGTGAGTCAGGTTGGGAAGCAATGAAACAAACTGTTGGTATGATACCGGAGAATGTGTTCACCATTGCTGATGCCAAAAGAGCGGACATTGGAAACACTTCATCGGCTTATGCCAGAGCTATGTTTGATGATGTGAACTGCGATGCAATCACTGTCAATCCCTATATGGGACATGATTCACTTTCACCTTTTTTGGAAAGGGAAGATAGAATGGTGATTGTCCTTGCGCTTACTTCGAATCCTGGATCAGGAGATTTTCAGCGTCTCATGTGTGATGGGAAACCACTTTACAGACATGTTATTGAGAAAGTACTTTCGTGGGATAGCAAAGCATCCATTGGCTTTGTGATTGGGGCAACGCATCCTGAAGAGTTATCAATCATTCGTGAATATGCTCCGGAATCATTGTTGCTCATACCCGGAATCGGAGCACAAGGCGGAGATATCGATGCCATAATGGAAGCAAATGCCGGGGGCCCGGTCTTGATCAATGTTTCAAGAGCGATTCAATATGCGGGTAATGGAATGGATTTTGGGGAAAAAGCTTGTGAAGCGGCACAATTTTACAAGGAACGCATCGGAAGTTCATGAACGTGAATTACAATTGGCCATTCACTCTTCATGGTTGATTGCTTCCCGGCGTTATCGGAGTGTTGCGGGGAATGATGTCTTGATTGCACATCCGGGGAGAATACAGCCCTATGAGGGACCTGATTTCCAAAACATGTGCCTCATCATTGATGGTGTGTTGACTATAGGGAATGGTGAGTTTCATAGAAAAACATCTGATTGGTTTGCGCACAATCATCATTTGGACAAACGATATAAAGACCTCATGATTCATTTTGTGTTCATTCATGATATTGATGACTCAGGGATACCGGGGCACACTATTATTATCAATCCTGATCAATTTCACTTTGCTGAGAAACAAACGCAAAAAAATTCAGTGAATTCGCTTGATGATTTGCAGGATTATGCTTTGAACAGGGTACTTAGAAGAAGCAGAGAACTTTTGAAATTACATCGATCAATTCATGATCCTATTTCATTACTTGAAGTGTATTCAATGATGTTTGTTCAAAGA
>JBJTFZ010000022.1:0-2435 GCA_046093685.1 bacterium | reverse complement strand
AGCTTCAATCTCTGAAAAGAGTTGCTCTTTTGCATCAAAAGATTCAATGATTGCTTCAATGACAATGTCAGAAGTGCCAATTTGATTCATGTCCTGTACACACCGGATCAGTAAAATACGATTCTCGGCATCTTGGCTTGTCAATTGACCTTTTTGAACTTGTTTGTCAACTTGTGCAATGATAAATCCACTTGCCTTTTTGAGTACATCTTCGTTTTTGTCATAGAGAAATGTTTGATGACCGGATGAAATGGAAGAAAGGGCAATGCCTCTTCCCATTGTACCTGCTCCGCAAATAAATACATTCATGATTATACTTTCTCATTGATAGTGTGCATTTGATGTCGTATTCTCACTAATCCTTCTTGAATCGAACTCAATTGAATGCCGAGATCCGTATGAGCTTTTAAATTGACCAATCCACCTTTGAGTGGCCTATTCGCCGGTTGATTCAGTGAAGAAGTCTTTATTGGTGAAAGTAGTGTATCATCAAGATGAAAGGTTTTTGCAATTTCTTTGGCAAATTCATATCTATTGCAATAAGTATTCCCACCTATATGATATACACCACAGCGTTTTTTCTCTATGATTCGTTTTACTGCCAATGCCAAATCATCTGTCAGCGTGGGATTGGAGTATTGATCATCAACAATATTCATTGCCTTGGAAATTTCATGATTATCAATGATCCATTTGACAAAATCATATTGATTATCATGAGTAAAACCATATACGACATTTGTTCTGATGACAGTATTTTCAGCATGTGATCTCAATACGGCATTTTCACCGGCAAGTTTGGATTTTCCATAATATGAGAGTGGATTGGGTTGATCCATTTCTGTATATGGACCCCTTATGCCATCGAATACATAATCAGTTGAAAAATGTATCAAATGACTTTCAATGATCAATGCAAGTCTAGATAAATGCTCTACGAAAGTCACATTTGCATGCCATGCTTCTTGTTTTTTCTCCTCACATGCATCCACATTTGTCATTGCGGCAGTATTTATGATGAAGTTCGGACGAAATTTGAAAACATCATCTTTCAACTGTTTTAAATCAACATAATTCATCGGTTTATAATGAACTTGTTCAGATGAAGAAGCCTTCAGGGAGGATGAAAACACATGTATGTTCCAATCTGTTTCTTTCTCGAACAATCGGATAATGGCGGATCCTACTTTACTGTTTCCACCTATGAGCGCTATTCGCATATTATCCGCCATACTGACTCTCATACATTACTGCATGTAATTCTGCCAACAACAAATCATAGGGTGTAGTCACTTTTCTCATTATGTCACTTCCCTTTACCGTGAGTGTTGAATGCCCGGAATATTCCATAATGGAAGCATCATCGGTGAATGCATATTCTCGAAGTGCTGTATTCAATGCATTATGATATGACTTAGTTCTGACAAACTGGGGAGTTTGCACCAATTTATACGAAGATCTATCAATGGTCTTTATGACTGTAGTATCTATCACTTCTTTCACGGTATCAGGAATATCCAAAACGGGGATAACGCATTCATTGCATTGAATTGATTCAATGAGCGAATGTAGAACTACTGAAGGAATGAATGGTCTGGCGGCATCGTGAATGCAAAGTGTTTCTGAATCATGGGCTAATCGATGATTCACGGCATTGATGATGGAATCCATTCTTTCCTTTCCACCCCGAACGAATCCTATGAACTCTTTTGGAAGATATTTTAAAGAAACTTCTAATAATTCTTCCTCATACGCTTGTTCGCAAGCTATGACCAATGATGCATTCGTTATGTTCAACATATGAAATCCATCAAAGAGAGATCGAATGGCATGTTCGATGATCATTATGCCATTGATTTTCAGAAACTGTTTTGGTATATCACCACCAATTCGAGTTCCTTTACCGGCCGCTGGTATGATGCAACAAATACGCATGATGGAATTTTGAGCAGATATGAAAAAGGCAGGCACAATGCCTGCCTTGTTTGAGAATTCAATTGATTATTTGTCAGCTTCGCCCATAACGGGGTCAACAGAACCGATAATCGCTACAATATCTGAAACCATCGAACCTTCGGACATGAATTTCAATCCTTGTAGATTGGAAGATGAAGGTGATCTGATTTTCAACTTCCAAGGATGACCTGTACCATCTGATACAATGAAAAATCCCAATTCACCTTTCGGGCCTTCTATTGCAGTATATGTTTCACCTTTTGGAGGCATTGCTCCAAAATTGATCAACATGAAATCATTGATCAATTCTTCCATTTTGGTATAGATATGTGCCTTTTGTGGAAGTACATGCTTGGGATCATCAGCCAAGACAGGGCCTTTGGGCATATTATCTAGTACCTGATGTATGATTTTTACGGATTCTTTCATTTCCTGCACTCTGACGATATATCTTGCCCAAGTATCGCAATCATTGTGGG
>JBJTFZ010000021.1:0-2228 GCA_046093685.1 bacterium | reverse complement strand
ATGGGAATCATCATGGATTGGGTTGCGAATCATACTTCATGGGATCATCCCTGGACATCTATTCCGGGATTTCACACAGTGAATTCTTCAGGTGCAATCGTGCACCCACCGGGAACGAATTGGACAGATGTGGCAGATCTGAATTTTGGAAATCGCGTGATGCGAGATTCAATGATCGCTGCAATGAAGTGGTGGATCACCGAATGCAAGATTGATGGTTTTCGCTGTGATTATGCCGATGGAGTACCGGCGGACTTTTGGTCGGAGGCCATACGAAGTCTGGATTCATCATCAAATAAACCACTGCTTTTTCTCGCAGAAGGCACTCGCGGTGATCATTTTTCCTCAGGTTTTGATCTGATTTTTTCTTGGAATTATTATTCCACATTGAAGAGCACATTCTCAGGTGGCAATGCTTCCTCAATCATTTCAACACATGCAAATGAATATAATTCTGTTCCTGCAGGAAAGCATAGATTACGGTTCACAACAAATCATGATGAATCCGCTTGGGATAATTCACCCATCGTGATATTTAAAGGAGCGCAGGGTGCATTGACTGCATCAGCTATTACCATATTCCTTGAAGGGGTTCCTTTATTTTATTCAGGACAGGAAATAGGCAGAGCGAGTAAAACGCCCTTCTTTTCAAGATCTCCCATCAATTGGAATGAAAACTCCGCAATGCTCAAAGCATATCAAGACATGATGGCAGTGTACACGAAGAATGCTGTTGCAAGAAAAGGAATCAATGAATTCTATTCTTATCAGAATGCAGTATGTTTCAAAAAAACATATCAAGGGAAAGAAATGCTGGTATTGGCCAATGTACGGAATCAACAAACGACAGTTTCTTTTCCACTGATTTTGCAAAACACTGTTTGGAAAGATGCTTTGAAAGGTAATGCGGATACACTCAGAACAAGTGTGATGCTTGCACCTTATGAATATCGCATCTTGATGAATTAATGCTGTATCTCTCTTGTGGGAATCTCTTTGATATAGAAAAGATTCTTATCAAGTGATTGAACATATTCCCTGTTCATGAATGTCATGAGCCATGTTCCGCTTTCATTTCGAAGAACAAAAGCTCCATATATTTTTTTGAATTGAGGATCTCTCTGAATATTGCGAAAGATATTGGCATTGAAGAGAGGAATCTCCAAAACATTGGGCTCTTTGTTTGAAAATCCTCCTGCCATCCAAAACAAATCCGGCTCTTGACGATAGAATACTTCGGGTACGAAGGATGCATGATTTTTCATGATTCCTTGTTTTTTGACAGACTCTGCATGCGCCATTTCAACATTGTTCAAACCCAGAAGATCAATTGTTTTACCCTCATAAGCAAATGCAGTTGAACCTGCGGTGAGTACCCCCTGAATTGGTAATGATTGACCCTCAAAAAAACCATTCAATGCTCTTGATTGTTTTCTTCCTTCAATCGCAATATTCCATTCATGCTTCAATGGTGATTCGGTGAATGCATAAAGAATCCATCGAGAAGATACCATCGAAATGAATACAAGGAGTAGAATCCGTGCGTGCTTTGCAAATCGCGCAAAGAATGTAGTCTTGCAAAATGACAAGATGAAGAAAGGCAAGACGGGTTGGAAGAATCGCGATAATTCAAAGTGATCACCGCCTGTATAGATTGGGATAAGGAATGATGTGATGAAAACGGTACCAATTGTCCAATCATAGATTGACATCTTCCTCAAAGTAGATTCACGAAATTGCTTGAACAGTTCTAGTATCACAAGTCCCATGATTATGTGAATAATGGGCATCTGCACAAAGAATTTTGCGATATATTTCATACCGACGAATGCATTTGAAAAAATATCGGAAGACACTTTGGCATAATAGGTATTGGGTAGCGGGAAACCGAAATATGACAATCGCCAAGAGATGAGAAGTCCCGTGGTCAATAGCACGGCAAAGAGTGGCAATAAACGCTTTACTTCAAACACTCCATTGTTCTTTGAACCAATTACATACACAGTTGAGAGAGCCACTCCCCATAGCATGGCTTCAGGTCTGCAGAGGACGAGTAGGGCAAATAATATGCACATCTTCCACATCACTTCTTTTTGGAGTATGCCGAGAATGATCAATCCCAGAAGCATTGTCCATAAACCTGTTTCAAGCTGTGACAATATAGTCCACTCAAAGAAACCCGGCATCACAAAGAGCAATGAAAAGAATGCAAAAGAAGGTAGCGACCA
>JBJTFZ010000020.1:0-5033 GCA_046093685.1 bacterium | reverse complement strand
GACCGAATCATCGTCTTCTTCATACCCTTTCGCATCCCATTCAGATCCCAATACTACTTCCAGTATGCCGATGATTCTTACGCTGATCTCATCACAAATGGCAAAACCTGAGGCATTCAGCGAAATCACTATATCTTCTTTCAAATCAATCACTTGCAAAAATTCACCAAAGATCTCCGCATCAAGGTGATCCTTCAGCACTGCATGGATATCGATGCCGAAATCCGAAAGAAAACGCCGTTTTGAGAGTCCCTCGGAGCGAATAGCCAAGAAGGCGGATTCATAAAGCATATTGTGGTCAGTGAGTGTTTCACTGCTTGCCACTCCCGTTCCCTGCAGTCGGACCGCTTCAAAATACCGCTTCAGATTTCTGAAATTCCAGTAGCGTTGCCTATTGATGAAACCATGAGCCGATGGACCAAATGCCACATATTCCTTTGCCTGCCAATATGTTTGATTATGAGTGCACGCAAAACCCGGCTTGGCAAAATTCGATACTTCATATTGGATATAACCCGCTTTGGAGAGTGCATCAATGGTTAGAGCATAAAGCTCGGCATCGCGTTCTTCATCTTGAGGTTTCACCAATCCTTTCTGCAACATCGCAAACAATGGTGTTTTTTCTTCAAAAATCAAACTGTAGGCGGAGATATGCTCTGTATTGAGAGCTATTGCTTGCTCAAGAGTCGATGTCCATGATTCTATGGATTGATTCGGCAATGCAAAGATGATGTCAATGTTCACATTGTCAAAACCTGCTTCTCTTGCAATGCGCACGGCATCCTTCCCTTCCTCCGGCGTATGAATTCTATGTAGAAAATTCAATTCTTCCTGATGAAAAGACTGAATTCCAAAACTCAATCGATTGATTCCTGCTTGTTTGTATCCGAGCAAGGTCTCCTTGGAAATCGTTCCTGGATTGCATTCATTAGTGATTTCCGCTTCGGGATGAATGGGCAGATGTTCATGCAGCGTTTTCATGATGAGTGCTATTTGCTCTGGTGACAAAAGCGAGGGAGTTCCACCACCAAAAAACACGCTGGTTGCAGGACGCAAATGAAGTGAATGGTTCTTCGCACCGGCAATGATCTCTTCAATCAAAATGGAAACGAACACATCTTTGTGCTCCATGTTTTCCAGAGAATAGAAATCACAATACACACATTTTTTTTCACAGAATGGAATGTGAAGATAAACTCCAAAATCGGGATTGGGTCTCATGCATTCACTCCCAATTTCATGGCAATTGCTTGTACTGTGTTTTGTCCATCCATCGCCGCACTCACGATTCCACCTGCATACCCTGCACCTTCCCCGCATGGATACAGTCCTTGTATCTGTGCATGCTCACGGCTTGCCGGATCTCGGGGTATGCGAACAGGAGAACTTGTTCTGGACTCAGTAGCCACAATGATTGCTTCAGTATGGAGAAATCCACGCATGCTCCGTTCAAAAGCCTGAAAGCCCAACTTCAACCTTTCAGAAAGATGTTTTGGGAACAGCGATGCAATGTCATGAGAGTAGAGTCCGGGGATATATGAACTTTTGGGAAGGGATGCACTAGTTTTTCCCGACAAGAAATCTTGCAATCGTTGCGCAGGTGCTTTTTGAGAACCATCACCGGAGGCAAAGACTTTTTGTTCAATATCCGACTGCAAATGCATTCCGGCAAGAGGCCCGTATTTCTCATAGTCTTTCAAATCCACTTGTTCAATTGCAACCACGATTCCGGAATTTGCGAAGGGTGAATCTCTTCGTGACATGGACATTCCATTTACCACAATTTCTCCGGGTGCTGTCGCAGCAGGAACAATGAGTCCACCCGGGCACATGCAAAAAGAAAACACGCCACGACCTTTGACCTGCTCAACAAGTTTATACGAAGATGCAGGAAGATGTTGATCTCGCGGTGCTTGATTATATCTAATCTCATCAATGTATTCTTGCGGATGCTCGGCTCGTACACCAATGGCATAAGGCTTGGATTCGATATGTATTCCGGCTTCCAGCAATGTGGTGAACATATCTCTTGCGGAGTGCCCAGTGGCAAGAATCACCGCATCTCCATGAAATTCATTTCCGTTTTCACATCCAACACCAATCACACGATTATTCCTAATGTTGAATGATGTCACCCGAGAATCAAAGTGAATTTCACCGCCATATTGCTCGATGGTTGCTCGAATATTTTGAATGATGCCGGGTAATTTATTGGACCCGATATGACCATGCGTATCAATCAATATGCGCTCATGAGCACCATGTTCCACGAGAAGTTGCAATACCTTGCGTATGTCTCCTCGTTTTTTGGAATTCGTCCACAATTTTCCATCGGAATATGTACCCGCTCCCCCTTCACCAAAACAATAATTCGAATCAGGATTCACAATGCCAAATTGCTGAATGGCTCGAAGATCTCTTCTTCGAGCTCGAGCATCTTTTCCTCGCTCAATGATCACCGGCTTCAAACCATAGAGCAAACATTCAAGTCCGGCAAAATAACCTGCAGGACCTGCTCCAATGATGAGGATTCGTTTTCCCAAAGAAACATCACGAAAACCCGATGAGATGGCAGGGGTGACGGGAGGTTCTTCATTGACATATAATTCGATGTTCAAGATGATTTTGGGATTTCTTCCGCGAGCATCAATGGATCTCTTTGTTACCCTATGCGAAGAGACGGATTCTGCTTCAATTCCGGCTTGATGCACGGCATGAGCATATATCAATTCCGGTGATGAAGCATCAGCCGGTGAAAGTGCTATCTCAATCACATGCTTCATGCTTCATCGTCCCAGGCATCCATCAGCGAACGGTCAATCACATGTGGTATGGATGCAATGATGTCACTTGCAGACATGGACTCTTCACCAAAAACAGATCGTGCAAAATCTCCTGCTTCACCATGCAGCATC
The DNA here is from genome assembly GCA_046093685.1 of bacterium. Classification (GTDB taxonomy): domain Bacteria; phylum Bacteroidota; class Ignavibacteria; order Kapaibacteriales; family UBA961; genus UBA961. Next base: position 2,118 of record JBJTFZ010000020.1, on the reverse strand, counting down.
GATGCCAATGCACAAGCCTGAAGTGAAGATATGCCTCGAGCAAGAAAGGCACCGATCATTCCACTCAAAACATCTCCTGATCCGGCTGTTGCCATTCCAGGATTTCCCGATCTTGTCACAAAAGTCATATCGCCATCAGATGTACAAGCAGGCACAGTTTTGAGATGCAGAATGCAATCTAGGTTCTTAGCCAATGATTGTACAGTGTAAATAGGTTTTTGTTCGATGACTGCACGCTCAATGCCTGACATGCGTGAACATTCTCCTGCATGCGGAGTCAATATCCAATTTGAAGGGAATTGTTGCATTTGATGTGGAATAGCATCCGCATCGAGTATCACGGGTATTTGAAGATTCATGGCAAGCAATGCTTCAACGATTTCTTTTCCTGCTCTTAATCCAAGTCCCGGACCGCAGATAATCGCATCTGTTTTTGCTATTGTTTTTGCCACATGCTGCATGACTTCATTGCAATTCATGCCACCATCGGCATCAATCGGAATCAATGAAACAAGTGCTTCGGGCGGCAAACCGGGATGCAAAATTGGTGTCAATACTTCAACAAGACCCACCCCTGACCGAAATGCCGAGACCGCACATAGCGCAGAGGCTCCGGGCATGTCTGCAGAGCCTGCAATGATAAGCACTCTGCCATAATCATATTTCTGAGATTGGTCTTTGCGATGTGATATGATTGTTGACACATCTTGATCTTCAAGAGAAAAGATGCTTGCTTGTTTCTGAGCAATTGACTCAGGAACACCCAGCATGATTATCTGCACCTCACCACAATGGTCTTTTGCAGGATGAAGAATCATACCCACTTTTTCGCTAAACATCGTGCATGTTCCATGTGCTTTGAAAGCATGAGTATACACATTACCGCTTTCTGCATCTATTCCGGTTGGAATATCGATTGCAATGCATAATGATGAGGAATATGCATCAATCTCATGTAGTCTGTCCAGAAGCATAGCCGGCAAACCATATAATTCCGATGAAGCTCCCGTTCCGAGAATCGCATCAATGACACAATCTGACTGAATGGTAAGTGAAGGAATGTCTGATTCAACAAGCTTGCGCATTGGAATATTCAATGCAAATGCTGCATCATGATTTGCTTTTGTTTCGGCAGTCATGGATTCTGTATTTCCAATATGCCAGATTGTGATGTCGAATCTATTCATGCAATAGAGATGACGAGCTATCGCAAAGCCATCACCGCCATTGTTTCCTGCTCCACAGAGCAAGAGTATTGAGGGTCGAGTGGACTTGATATGTGATGAGTCAATCCACATGGCGATGCAATGTGCCGAACCGCTCGCGGCATTTTCCATGAGAAGAGAACCAGAAACGCCAATTGTGGATATGGCATAATCATCGGCTGCTTTCTGTTGAGCAGGTGTTAGATACGCACGCATAGAAACTCCATTGAACTGATGCAAAAATACCAATTCATCTGCTTAAGAGTCGAATACCCACAAAATCTCCACTGATTTTGTAGTTTTGCCGACAAAGAAATACACTCTATCACGGTTTTCACAATATACCAACATGTCCCAAAGAACAGTCGTCATAACAGGAGCGAATGGAGAAATCGGCCATTTACTGCTCGAAACCCTTTCAAAAGAACAAGCCACAATCATTGCGGTTGATTTATCACCTTTGAATGAGCACCATACTTCATTATGTGAGGAAGTGATCATCGGAGACATTTGCGATGATGAAGTGATACGCGACATTGAAAAGCATGATGTGACGGATATTTTTCATTTGGCAGCAATTCTCTCCACGAGCGGAGAAAAAAATCCGGAACGCGCTCATCATGTGAATGTCGATGGCACGATGAATGTACTGCAACTTGCATATCGCATTGGAAAACGGACAAATACATCCGTCAAGGTTTTGTTCCCAAGCACGATTGCAGCTTTTGGAATACCGGATCTCGATACGAAACGAATGTCAGGACCTGCAAAAGAAGATGATTTTGCATCACCAATCACGATGTATGGCATCAATAAATTATACAATGAACATCTTGGAAGATATTATTCCGATTGCTATCGCAGATTGTCTCCTGAAAAGGAATCCGGATTCGTGGATTTCCGTGCACTTCGT
>JBJTFZ010000019.1:0-4858 GCA_046093685.1 bacterium | reverse complement strand
ACAAACTGGATTGATTCCCAGCTTGAAGGAACATCGCCTCGAACGACACGACGCTCTACATGGAAGCCTGCATTATTCTCTTCAGAAGCTGTTTGCCAGAAGAGATCAACTGAACTATTGCGCTTGTTACCATCAAAATATGTTAACTCAACTGGGACAACGCAATTATCATCCGGTGTTGGTTCTGTTGCATATGACTTATCACCAAGGAATGGTCTAAGCAATGGCAACCATGTACCGCGAGATGCAGTTGGGAAACCTTGAATAGAAGCATTACCATCATGTGACAAGTGACCAAACATTGGGTTTGACAACGGAGTTGCTTGAACCCATGTTCCTGAGAATGCTGTTCTTTCATATGCAAACACATTCTTGTTGATCAACTGATTAGCTGCATTCAACTGACGGAAGCTCTTATCGATATTCAAGTGAACACCACTCACTCCAGGACCTGGAGGATTAATATTATAATGTGTGATTACCTGACCAACGCGAGCTCTTGATGCACCAAGTGATACACCGTCAAGACCAAGCTGAGCAACTGATGCCCAGTATTCACCAGGAGGCAACACTACAGGCTTATCAAAAAGATATGTTGTGTATTGACCATAGAACAAGTCTTTACGGATATCATCATAACCACGTTGCTTGCCAATTTTTGAGCCTGCAATTGGTTGTGCTTGAGGAGCATCAGATCCTTTATACAATGCAAATGAAATTGGGTCTGGACTCTGATTAACTTCAGCCATCCAAGCTTGGAAACCTTTTACAGTATCTTGTGTGAGCAATTGGAAACGCATAGCAAACTGACCTGATGCAGAACCTGATTCAGGACCAAAAGCCAAACGACCATCAGCTGATGTGAAGTCGGCACCGAAAGTACCTGCAGTACTAAAGTTAGGCCACAAACCGCTTGAATATGCTTCTGTGTTCAAACCACGACCATCAACGCGATTTCCTGTTGCACCTTGTGTAAAGTCCGGCACATCATTTCTTGCGGTTGGAGGATCATAAGCGAATACAGGGCCATAGCGAAGTGTATAGAAACTATATGTTGTGTCATTTGAATTATCAACATCTCCACCTTGTACGAAGCAACTGGCAACGATGCGATAACGACCCGGTGGGCAACGACGAGCATTCCATGCAGGAACTGTCGATTGTACGATTTGTCCGGGCTTTACAAAAGGAATGATTGTGCTACGGCAATAGTATGCATCTGCTTTGCGAATGTCATCGGACTCTTGGAGAACTTTAACATTGATGCTGACAGAAGGTGATTGCTTGCCTGTGTTATTTGTGATTTTGAAACGAATTGGCAACTGAGTCATCTGTGAAGCTGGTGTTGTTTCATATGGCCACAATACCTGAACGAGAGACATTTCAATATCAGGAGATTCGTTTGTGTAAATCAACTTCACATTGTCAACATAGAAATCATCATCGTCATCTTGAGGTTGTGGTGGCGATGTATGGCGACGAGCGCTGACTGATAATCTGAAACGAAAATCTTTTGCTGCCTCATTCGGTGAAAAGATCAATGAATCAGGAATACGGAAAAAGATTTTGTTAAACTCAACATCTTTACCGTCATCATATACATCGGAACGCAAACCTTGAGCAAGTGTCAATGCAGAGTCTTTGTCATCAGGAAGATAACCCAAACGAACACCACCGGCACCGAATACTGTATACACAAAGTTGTCTGTCACGGCAGCTCCAACACGGCGCTTGTGAACATTCCAAACAATATCGGATGTAGCATTGTTGAACTGACGAGCAATATTCTCTATTCCATTTGTTGAAGGGCGAGCATATTCCAAACGCAATTCATCCGGTGTAGCAGGAGCTGCAAGATTTGTTGCAACGCCATTGAAAATAACACGAGGTTCTGGACCTACGATTGTCGCATCTGCCCAGCCACGACCAAAGTCACCTTTGTTACCTGTTCTCTGATAGGAGATGGTCAAGATTGAACCTTGTGTTTTGCGATTTGGCAAGTTACGAATATCAATAGGGAATGAACGGATTTGATCTCCTCCGGGGCTTGGATTTGGATCATTTCCATCAAGTGTCACTCTGTTCAATTTGATGACAGGTGAAGCTGTCTTGAATGTTGAACGATTCTTTGCTGTAACAAGTGAACCTGGAACTTCACCCACCGCCCATCTTGGTGGTGGTGGATTATATGTTTCTTCATCACCATTTGAAACTTCTGCTTCATAGTTCACCCACTTCAATACTGAAGGCATTGGTGTACCATTGATAACATAATATTCATTGGCATCATCGCTAAAACCATCACTATTCAAGAATGACAAACGGCGCATGACATACACGTTTCTTGAAACGGTATCATCAAATGGCCATTGGTCACCAAGTGTACGATAAATAGAGTCAACACCCTCGGAGAACACAAACAATTTCAAACGACCAATCTGGAAGTCAAGAAGTTCATTTGGTTCAAATGGAGGAAACTGGACGCGAACAATGCCGTAAGGTGGAATACCATTTAGAGGGCAAGGCCCTTGACCTGGAAAAGAAGGAATTCCCGAACCGGCAATACCGGCACCCAAGAAACTTCCTGTTGCAAGACCACCTGAAAGCCATCCATATTCCACTCTTGCATTGATGTCCGGAGGACAGTTGCCTGTCAAACATCCAACACCGATGGGCACAGAACGAGAATATGCTGTTTGTCCTGATGCCTGATTGATGATACGCATACGAACACGGAAGTTCAAGTCTTGATTGGTAAAGTTAACACCAGAAGGACGAGCAGGCAATTGAACGCCAGGTCCTTGAATGTCATTGGTCATATTTTGGAACACAGCTGAAGGACGAATCGCACCAAGCTGTGGATGTCCTGCAAACAATTCAGGCTCGGGTGTGACAATTTCGCGTGTGTACGCATCAAGTGCAGCGGTAGAGCTCAATTCACGACCGAAATAACGAATTTGCTCAGGCACAACGCGAACAACATTACGCCATTGTTTGAAACGAATAGCCAAGCCATTTGCAGGTGTGTTAGAACCGTGACCGGTTGGACCAAGCAATTGACCTGAAACATCAGAACCGGCATAATTACCTCTCGAAAGATACTGTGTATACTGACGAGGTGCATTTTGGAATTCTGTTTGTGTCAAGTTTGACTGGCAGTTAGGGAATTTGTAGCTGTAATTTCTTGTGGTTCCGTTTACACCAATAGTAGTGTTCATACGGAAGAAAGCAGCAGCAGAAACAGAAACACCGTTTACAACTACAGCACCTTCCAAACGCTCATAATAGAAATATACAGATGAATCAGACTGATCAAGTGTCACTTGGAAGTTCGCCAAGATTCTTTGATCATCTTTGTTAAATGTTACCGGTCCGCCAACGCCTGATGCCCAAGAACCGATCGGGGCAACATTTTGGAAATAGATGATCAAACGGCGAGTTCCATCAGGATTGTCTGCACGCTTGTACCAAACCATACCACGAGCTTCTTCAGGAAGATCAGGATTTTGTGAAAGTTGCAAACTTCCATATGCGGGTGCTATAACAGGGGCACTGGTGATATCACCAAAATTTGCCAATGATGCAACACCTGTTCCGCGAATACCTGCTGTTGCTGAACCTGTTAGGTTGCTACCTGTTGCAAGATTGAACCCGTAATCGTCCGGTGTGGGATCTGTTGCCGGATTTCCGGTAGCTGGTCTTGCAAAAACATCATCGCGGTAGAGATTGTAATTTGTTCTGACACCGTTAGAATTATATTCATAACGAGGACTGGACAAAGAAACCAAACCGTTCGTTGAGACATAGAAACTGTCATAACGAACCCCGTTGAAGAAAAACGGGAAACCGATTTTAATTGGACCTGCGAATGCATTGTCCGTTGAATCGGTATTGTTAGCCGAACCAGGGTTGCGGAATTGGGGACGACCTTCGGTTAAATCATAAGACTGATTAGGACCGGTGGTAATCTGCTTCCACTTGATCAACTCTGAAGGCTCGGTATCGTTCAATCTGTTAAGAAATGCACGATCCAGATTTGGACGCCAAAAATCACCGGCATCATCGTCAGAGTCGACGACATAATAACCGGTGGAAACAGCATGCACCGTGTTATTCGGGCGGCTGTTATTTGCATTGTTGAGTGCCGGAAAATTAGTGAACGGCTGAGGAAATGTAGCCGGGAAACGGCTTTTTCTCAGTGTTCCATCTTCCTTACCGCCGGCATACACGGCCATGCTCGCCGCAAAAAATGCCAACAGTGCAATGAGGACACGTTTCTTCATATGAAGAATCCTATGCAAAAGTGATACATAATTACAATTATTTGTATAGAATATTTGACTAAATGAGCTGTCAAAACCACTCGGATTATGAGATTTTAATGCATAATCGGGCGTAAATTGAAAAGAAAGATTGAATTCACCAAGAGAAAATTTATGGTCATGCAGAAATAGTTTTGCACAGCTGATTGAGAACCATTGGGTATACTTGGTGTTCAACTTCTTTGACCTTCCGAGCAATCTCTTCAGGTGCCATGCAATCCGATATGTCAATTTTTGCTTGGACCAATGCTGACCCGGTGTCATACTCTTCATCAACTAGATGGATTGTTATACCGGTATATGGCTTTTTATCATTCAAAACAGCCATATGCACATGATTGCCATACATTCCTTTGCCTCCGTATTCGGGTAGCAAGGATGGATGGATATTGAGGATTCTTCCACGAAAACGATCGACTATGGCCGATGGTAGTAATCGTAAATACCCCCCCAAAGCAATGATGTCAACCTGACACTTTTGTAACATTTCTGCCAAGATTATTCCATCATCAGGATTTTGCACATACTGAAAAGGT
>JBJTFZ010000018.1:0-3728 GCA_046093685.1 bacterium | reverse complement strand
GTTCATCGGAATTGAAAGCTGTTGCCACTTCACTGGGATTTACCTGCATTACGCGAATGGAATGTTTGCGTAGTTCATGTTGCCAACTTTCTGTCATGGCTCTGAGCGCGAATTTACTCGCTGCATAAATACCACCCTTTTCAAAACCTCGTAATGATGCGGTTGAGCCGATATTGATGATGGCGCCTTTTTGTTGTTCGATAAAAATCGCAGCTGCTTTTTGGGCCATGAGCGCAGGACCAAATACATTGGTTCTGAAGATATGTTCATATTGCTCCAAGGTTGCATCAAGAAGCGTAGGGAATGCTCCCAATCCGGCATTATTGATGAGCACATCGAGTCCGCCTGCATGAGCAAGAAATTCTTGATATGTTCTCTCAATATCTTCTGGTTTTGTTACATCGGCCACAATTGGAAATGCTCCGGAATATTCAGCGGCAGCGTTCAGGCGTTGGGCATCTCTTCCCGTGATGCCGACAATTGCACCTGCATCAACCAAACATTTCGCCGTTTCTTTTCCTATGCCGAGTGAACCACCCGTGATGATAATCTTGCTTCCTTGAAGTTTCATGATGATATCCTTTCGGTTCGAATTGATCGTGGATTGACTGTGAATTGGAGTGTATGAAATGCCTCTTCACCAAGATATTTCAATTTTAGCGAGCCAAGAAAACCAATCATTGCTGCATTGTCCATGCAATAGGAAAGCTTTGGTAGAAACACATTGACAGGTCTTTTTTGGGAAGCCGCTTGCAATGCCTCACGAAGACGAGAATTTGCTGAGACACCACCCGCAACAATGAGTTTGTTGATGCGATGCTCCTTGGAAGCTCTAAACAATTTATGAATCAACACTTCAATGATGGCTTCTTGAACCGAAGCACAAATGTCTTTCAAGATTGCTTCATTTGGAATACCCTGAGGGAATTCTCTTTGGAGAAAGTATCGCACCGAAGTCTTGAGTCCCGAAAAACTAAAATCATAATGTTGCTCATGCATTAATGCTCTCGGGAATACATAGGCCTTTGGATTTCCTTCTTTAGCAAGTGCATCAATGCGGGGTCCGGCAGGATAGCCAAGACCAAGCATCTTCCCAATTTTATCAAATGCCTCACCGGCAGCATCATCCTTTGTGCTACCAAGAATAACTTCATCACCGAATGATCTCACAAGAAATATGCTGGTATGCCCACCACTGACTATCAGAGCTATGAATGGAAAATCACATTCAGCATGCTCTATCATGCCACTATAGATATGTCCTTCGATATGATGAACCGGTATGACGGGAATTCCCAATTTCAAACCGAGTCCTTTCGCAAACGATGAACCAACAAGCAATGCTCCTGCAAGTCCGGGTTGTGTTGTAACAGCTATGGATGTGAGTTCTGAATACTCCTTACCGGAATCTTTCATTGCTTTGTCAACAATCAACGAGATTGCCTGCAAATGAGCTCGTGATGCCAGTTCCGGAATCACCCCACCATATTGCTCATGGATTGTTTGTGATGAGATTACATTGCTTTGTACTTCATCATTGCAAATGATGGCTGCCGATGTTTCATCGCATGAACTTTCTATTGCAAGTATGATGCGATCCATCATTGCATCTCCACTACCGTGACGCCTTCTCCGCCTTCTGGTATTGTGCCATTTCTGAATGAGCGGACAGCGGGATGTGATGATAATTGTTCATGAATGGCTTTGCGCAATGCACCAGTGCCTTTTCCATGAATGATGGTCACTAAAGTGATATTGGCAAGAATGGCATCAGAGAGCAATCTTTCTACATCTTTGCATGCTTCATCAGCACGATATCCACGAAGATCTATGCTTGTTTTTGCATCGAGTTTAAGAACTGTGGACATCGATTTCTGTGAAAACTCCGCTTTTCTTTTATCGGAACGATTCGCTTTTTTGAGTTGTGCTAATTGCGTTTTGAATTTGATGCCATTAAACTCCACGATAGCCGAACCGGCTTCTTGATCCATGGTGATGATAATACCAACATCGCGAATATTATCTCCAATGATCACCGAATCACCCATGGAAAAACCATCGGATTGATTTCGATCAGACTTTTCGGCTTGATGCAATTGTTTGGTGAGTTCTTGCTTGACGGCATCATATTGCTTGCGTATATCCCCGACATCTTTTTGTTGCTCGCGAATTTCCTTGATGGTTTGCTCAATCAAACCATTTGCTTGTGCCAGGACTTCCTTTGCTTCATTTCTTGCGGATTGCAAATACTCTGCTTTTTTCTTTTTGATGTCCGATGCTTTGAGTTCATATTCTTCGCGTAGAGCTTGAGCTTTGGACAATTCCATCCTCGCCGATTTCAATGATTCCTCTGCCTGCACTCTGAATGCCTGCAATGAAGCAATGCTTTGCTCGAGTTCAGAATGCTTGTCACCGAGATATTCTCTTGCTTGATGCATCACATCTTTCGACATCCCGATGGAATTCGCAAGAGCAAATGCATAACTGTTTCCGGGAATGCCGGAGAGAAATGTATAAGTCGGAACAAGATGCACGGGATCAAATTCCATTGAAGCATTCAGTAATTCTTTGCGATTGAGTGCATAACTCTTGAGTGAAGATTGATGCGTCGTGACGATGAACATTGACTTATGCTTTATGCAATGATCGAGTATGGCGGAGGCCAATGCGCTTCCCTCTTGCGGATCTGTGCCTGAACATATTTCATCAATCAAAATTAATGATGTATCATCGGCATGATCGACGATGTCTTTGAGCCTCATCACTTGTGAAGAAAAAGTACTCAAATTATGTTCGATGGATTGATGATCACCGATAGCGCAGAAAAGAGATTTCGGACTTGTGCGACATTCACCAAGTGGAAATATTCCCGATAATGCCATTGCAATATTGAGTCCGATACTTTTCAGTGCAACTGTCTTCCCGCCTGCATTCGGTCCGGAAATGAGATGTCCCAAAATGCCTGATCCAAATTCAATCGACAAAGGAATAGGCTTTTTTCCTTGCCTCGCATAGAGCAGAGGATGATAGACATGTCGCAATTCAATTGCAGATTCTTTTGAAATAACTGGCTTCATGCCATTCATGTCGAGTGCATAGCGTGCTTTAGCAAAAAGGGCATCAAAATGTCCCAAGACATCGGTTGATCCCAATATCAAAGCGGCTTCCGATGCTATCTCTGCTGTCAGCATCGTGAGTATGCGAATCATCTCTCTGCGTTCTTCACCAAGAAGCAGAGATAATTGATTATTCATCTCAACGATTTCAGATGGCTCCACAAATACGGTTGCTCCGGTATTGGAAACACCGTGAATGATACCCGGCATGGTTCGTTTTTCTGATGCACGCATCGGCAAAACGAATCGACCTTCCCTTTGCGTGATGAATTCATCTGTTACCAAGTCTTCAGCTGATACTTTTGACAATAACTTGTTCAACCTAGAACGCAATCGTGAGGAAGTTTCAACAATTTCTCTTCTTATTTGAGACAATTCCTTACTTGCAGTATCTCGAATTGCTCCCGTATCATCGATTGCATCAGTGATATGTTTTTCAAGGAATCGATTTTCATAAAAACCTTCACCAAAAGTTGCCAATACAGGAGAGGTTTCAGCTTTGTTTTTAAAATATGATGAAAGTAGTCTGCATGCCCTCATTGCTTCACAAACATCGAGTAATTCAGAGGCATTCAAAAAACTACCCGCTATCATTGACTTATGGACAGCATT
>JBJTFZ010000017.1:0-2138 GCA_046093685.1 bacterium | reverse complement strand
ACGTGGTCTTGGTTTGGACAATGCCTTGGACGGAGTAAGGGCAAAATTGACAATGATAAAAGGATTGCAAATAACAGGAGTATTTGGCAAACAGCGCTCCTTTTTCACTGTAGGTCCCGGAATTGTACGCGGAATTGACGGAGAATTGCTGCTTGAGGATTTTCTTAAAAATTTTGGTGAGAATGTTTCCATACTACCTGAAGGTTGGAGATTGCGATTTGGTGGAGGAGTCGTAAGTAAATATGAACAAGACCTTGATCCAACATTGAATCTCCCGGAAAATGTACTAGCCTATAACACACGCATGACATTTCAAGCCGGTGGATTTGCATTGGATGCGGAATATGCTTCAAAAATCAATGATCCCAAGACTACGAATGCCAACACATATAATCCAGGTAGGGCGCTCTATATCAATGGATCATATTCCGCACCCGGACTTGGCATAAATGTTTCATTGAAATCTTTGGATAATATGGATTATAGATCAAGTCGTCGATCACAGTTGACCGATCTTGTTCTGAATTACCTTCCTGCAGTCACAAAGCAATACACATATCGTTTGTTGACTCTCTATCCATATGCCACTCAACCCAATGGTGAGATTGGTGTACAAGCCGATGTTTTGTATACATTCCCCAAAGGGAGTTTTCTAGGTGGAAAGTATGGTACATCGATAAACATAAATTACTCGAGAGTACATTCCATCGACTCCACTAGGAATCTTACGGATTCAACTACTATTGAAGGCAATCTTTATACAACAAAATTTATGTCATTCGGGAAGAAATTATTTTTTGATGATTTCAATGTTGAGATACAAAAGAAATGGTCGAAGGATTTCAAGTCAAATTTTGGATTCATGAGACAGTATTATCTTAAAGAACTGATTGAACTTCTACCTGGTACCGGAGCCATTAGATCAGATGTTATTACATCGGAATTCATCTATTCATTGACAGCTACTCAAACCATTCGCTTTGAGCTTCAACATATGTCCGTAGAGCATCGAAAAGTGGATGCTGAAGGCCATGATAAAGATGCCGAAAAAGATGCCAATGGCAAAACGATCTCACCAAAGCTAGACAACAACAATGGAAGTTGGATTTATGCTTTGGCAGAATATACAATAGCCCCGCAATGGTTTATTTCATTGTTCAATGAATATAACTATGGAAATGAAGACCCCAACCGTAGACTCAATTATCTGAGTGGAAATATCATTTATGTCAAGGATGCTTTGCGCTTGACTTTAGGATATGGAAGGGTCAGAGGTGGTATTCTTTGTGTGGGTGGAGTATGCCGACCTGTTCCGGCATCGAATGGTTTTTCCCTTTCAGTTTCATCCACATTTTAATCTAGAGGCTTACAATGATAAAATCAACTTGCACTTTGGTGATATGTGTGATGCTCATGTCTTTTCTGAATGGATGCGATGAAATAGCACCTCCATATAAACAAAGTGGTGGCGTAGTTGTCGTAAAAGGAACTCAGAAGGTTTTGATTGAGGATTTTACTGGTTTCCGTTGTGGAAATTGCCCATCAGCAGCTCAGATTGCCACTGAATTGTATGATGTCTATAAAGGAAAAGTTATTGTTTTGGCAATTCACAGCGGTGCAACATTTGCTTCGCCCAGAGGAAAACTCTATACAGCTGATTTTCGGACACCTGTTGGTGAAGAATTGTTTACCACATTTTTAGGTTTGACAGGTGGACAGCCGAATGGCATGGTAAATAGATCCGGAAGCAATGGAAAAATCATAGCTCCTGATGGTTGGGCTGCACAAGTAGCTACTGAATTGGAGAAAGAGGCAAAAGCCTCAATTGACTTAACGCCCAAGTATGATTCCATCACGCAAGTTTTGTCCGTAGATGTACAAGTAAAATGGCTTACTGCGGGCGGCCCCGATGATCACTTTGCATTATATCTGAGTGAGGATTCCATAATCTATGCACAAAAGGATTATAGAAGACCATCCCAAGGTCTTTCAGAAGATGACTCAAATTATGTTCACATGCACATGCTTAGAAGTTCGGTTGGCGAATTTGGAACCTGGGGTGAGCAAGTTGCTTCGAAATCTGCAGGTGCCACTTTTACAAAACGATATACTTTGAGTTTTGCCGGTAAACCTTGGAG
>JBJTFZ010000016.1:0-12457 GCA_046093685.1 bacterium | reverse complement strand
ATCATGTAAGGGGAATTGTTTTGGATCGGTCATCAATGTTGAAAGCAATGGAGAGATCATGTGAATTGATTGAGATTCCAAAGCATTTGCGTCCACTGAGAATGGTTCGAGCCAATTGCAATTCATCGAGTGATTCAATTGCCGTACTCATACGCCACAGTGATCTTTGCTCGCATATTTGGGATGAAAGCTCGGGATATCCTGCCCAACCAGTGTATCTCGACTTCCATAAAAGGGAATATGATTCTTCTCTTCGATATTGGAAAGTGACAGATCGGCATAGTCAAAACCATAAACTCCCTTATGAAAGGCACATGGCAATTCAGCAAGCCGAGATTGATGCAGAGAAATATAGATTGATATTGGAAAGGTATGCCAAAGAATACAGAGATGTGACAAATGAACCCGGTGTGATTTGCCTTGCTTTTGATACTGAATTGTTTGGTCATTGGTGGTTCGAAGGGCCTGTTTTTCTTCAGGAATTCATTCGACAGATTTCATCCTCGGATCTTTTGAAGCTTGAGACATTGTCTTCTGCTATGCAACAAGAGAATTTAAATCCGATCATATCATTAGATTCAGGTTCTTGGGGAAAGAATGGTACTGATGAAACATGGAATAATATAGAAACGAAAGAGATTTGGGCGAAGATTCATGAAGCGGAAGAAGACATGGATACGATGCTTCGAGATGCTTCTTTTGGTATTGATAAATCCCGAATACTCAATCAGGCTTTGCGGGAATTGATGCTATTGCAATCTTCCGATTGGACATGGCTTGTGTCCATGCACAAATCTGCTGATTATGCCATTGAGCGTTTCAATAGGCATCATGAAAGATTTCGACAATTATTGGAAATGGTAAGTGCAATGGGGGATAGGGAACAATGCACCGAATCAGAATATCAATTACTTGCATCGATTGAACAAGCTGATGATATTCTTAGAGACATTTCAATACAAGCTTGGTGATGATCATTCCTGATGAAATCTACGAATGCCGGCAGTATATGTTGCAAGAATTGTCGTGCCCAGTATATCCTTGACATCGCAATTCACGATATCATTGTTCAGAATCGTGAGATCCGCATCGTACTTTACATCCAATGTACCTCGTCTATATTCCATGCCTGCCGCTTCATGAGCCCATATCGTATAGCTGAGAAGTGCTTCTTCTTGAGAAATAACTTCTTCGCTCATCCACGGTAAGGTTTCTCCAAATGGAATTCGCCTGCTATAAGCATCGATTCCCAATAATGGATTTGCAGATTCTATTGGGAAATCGGAACTTCCCGCAGGTTTCAATCCATTCTTAATCAATGATTGCCACGGATATGCAATACTCTCCCTTATGCCAAGACGGAGCTTGGCCATTGAGGCATCACTAATGCAGTGAATGGACTGAGGGATGGCTTTCATGTGGTATTCATTCATTCTTCGAATGTCATCTTCATGAATGATTTGCGTATGCTCTATGCGAAGGATTACATCTTCATCGGCGATTCCTTCTTTTCGGAGTCGTTCATAAGCATTGACAACAATCCTGTTTGCCTTATCTCCAATTGCATGCGTTGCTATAGAGAAGCCTGCTTCAATTCCAAGTTTTGCTTTTTGATAGAGTGTTTCTTCGTCCATCAACACCAATCCCGAATGATCCTCATCCGCATATTGTTCCAACATTGCAGCTCCTCTTGAGCCCAGAGCGCCATCGGCAAAGAATTTCAATCCTGCAATTCGCACAAATTCACCTCCGGCAGGTAAACAGCCATGTTCTTGCCATTGATCTTGCTGTGCTTTCACGAAGGATTGTATACGAATGGGAAGCATTCCCGATTCTGCAAGTTCCAGATATATCGGGAGAAGCTGAGGATCAACATCCATGTCATGCACTTCCGTCAATCCGAATTCGGCGCAAGCCTTGGCCGCCGTGAGAATATTCTCAATAATCAAATCTTTAGTCAGTGCAGGAATGAAGGGGGAAACCAAGTCCATTGCATTGTCGATCAATATGCCGGTGGCGATTCCATCTTTTCTTATGATTGTTCCGCCCTCAGGATTTGGAGTCTCATTCGTTATTCCTGCAAGATGCAATGCCATGGAGTTTACCCAAGCCGCATGTCCATCAGCCCTTCGAAGATATACCGGTGTTTCGGGAAAAACGATATCAAGATCTTGTGCATTGGGATATACTTTGTCATCCCATAATTCTTGATTCCAACCCATTCCAAACAGCCAATCACCTCGCAACTTATTATGTTGTTTGCATCGATCAATCACAGCTTCTTTTGAAGGAAGTGAATATAGCATCAATCCATTGAGAACATCGCCCAGTGCATGAAGATGGCAATGTGCATCAACCAATCCCGGTATGGCATATGCGCCTGGATATTCATGTATGCCTTGTTCGGAAATAATTGTCACTCCACCTTCTTGTTCCACGATGCCGGTGATTCGCCCTCGTTCTATTGTTATTTTGGCTTGAATTGGTTTCATAGGATATGAAAAAACCGATCATGTTGACAATTGCCTCCCATGACCGGTTTTCAAGAATGTGTCACATTAATTTCTTCGTCTGCTTGGGTCTATTTCATCCAAGTAGGCAACTTTGGCAATGAGTTGCTCCTCTGTTTCGACATTGTTTTCATCCGGCAAGCAGCAATCCACAGGGCATACGGCAGCGCACTGAGGTTCATCATGAAATGTTTTGCATTCCGTGCATTTATCCGGCACAATGTAGTAGAAGTCGGGTTTCCAAAATTCACCTTTGAAATTACCCGGTGAAGTTGAATCCTCATATTGCTTGTCACCCAATGTCCAGACCGTACCACCTTCATAAATGGCATTGTTGGGACATTCAGGTTCGCAAGCTCCGCAGTTGATGCAGTCATCGGCATTGATATAAATAGCCATGTGTTTTATTCCTCTTTGGTTCTTTTCAAATTAAAATGGTACATCATCATAATCGCCGCCGGTTGCGGGAGGCTCCTGACCATAATTTGGTGGTTGAGGAGAGGATGACCCACCGGATTGGCGATCTATTCTCCATGCATTGATATTTGTGATGTACACTTGGCGACCGTCTTTGGTATTGACCAATTTCCCTCGCAAGTCGAAAGAAACTTTCACCTGATCTCCCTTATTCATGGAGTCTAGGAGATCGCATTTGTCTTGAACGGCTTGCATTTTGATATATTCATTATACATGCCACTGGTTGTTTCGACCACAAATTCTCTCTTTTTGAATGTGTCTGTGATCTGTTGCGTATCGAAGATTTCAAACAATCTTCCTTGCAATTCATAAGCCATTAGGGACCTTATTGGTTAGCGTTTATCAATGATGATCAAAAATTTTGAGTTCCAGAATTTCACGGGATCAATGATTGCCATCCCATTTGTTACTTTTTCAAGCAATTTGGGATTATGAGATGAAACAATCTGATATTTATCAGGTATAGGCAAAGTTCTGATGGATCTTGCATCAATACGATTGAAATCTTGCTCATTTAAGTTTTTTCCGGGGACGAAGGTTCCTCCAATCCCAAGAAATCCACTTCCTTCTTCGACGATGATGCCTCTATCTTCCAAATCTTTTGCTTTCCCGATGATATAGTAGTAAGTGCTTCTTTCCATTTCTATGCGATCTTTCTCGCCTGAAATGGACCCAACTTGTTCTTTATATTCATCTCTGCTCTTTGTCATGACTCCGGCATCGGCCTTAAGCTGAGCGATTTCCGTGTCTCTTGTCAACAATTGCTCTTTCATTGCAGAGACATTTCTTTCCAATTGTGAAATCTTCTGAGTGAGAGCATCAGCATTGCTTTGCATCTGACGAATCTTTGCACCACTGGATTTGATGATGGCTTGGGAGGCAGTCAATGAATCGGATAATCTGCGAATCTTGCCAAGAATTCTTTCACGATCCTCGCCAGTTGAAGTTTTTACCTCTTCCATGGCGGAGTAGATATCATTGATGAAATTTGAAGTTTGCATCAATTCACTCATGAGTCTGTCTTTTTCTAGAGATAATGCTTCAAGCTCGGCATTTTCGGCTATCAATTGTTCCATTGATTTGCCTTCAACATTGATTGCCGGTTCCTCTTTTTCTTTGCATGAGGAGCAAAGGACGACACATGCCACACCTATAACCATTATCATGGTTCTGTGTATCTTGAACTTTGGCATGCCAAAGGAAATGTTCATTCTATTGCCTTGAAAAGAGAGCCATAAATCGATAACAGCATGCAATTTACGGATTTAACCATAAAGAAAGATACAGCAAGATGTACCGTTAACAGCTTATTGGACAAAGAGTGAAAGCGGATCTTTGAGCAATGCTTCAAGTGCTTGAATATCTTTTGCTCCCGCAGTTGCCATATGTGGCTTTCCACCCCCGCCACCACCAAGCCTTTTGGCTATCATTCCAACCAATTGTCCGGCAGGACGCTCCTTGGCAACATCATCGGTGGCAATGCAGACGAGTGAAATTCTTTCATCAAGAACCGAGGCAATTAGCCCTATACCTTGAGTTTTAAGGGTATTTCTCAATGAATCTCCCAACTGCTTGGCTTCGTCCATGGAAAGTCCGTCAGCCCGAAGGCATGCGAAACGAATCGAAGTACCCGGGATGATGGATGCTTGATTGATCACGGTATCCAATTGCGTGGAAAGATCCCCGACTTTCAAACCGGATATTTCCTTTTCGAGAGTTCTGATTGTGTCTTGAGCAGATTGTAATGATGCGTCTTTTTCATTCAAACGGTTTTGAAGACCTAGAATATACTGTTCAATGCCGAAGGAAGTGATTGCTTCAATTCTTCGAATTCCTGAGGCCACCGAACTCTCCGAGAGGATGTGAAAATATCCTATGTCTGCAGTATTGATTACATGTGTTCCACCGCAGAACTCAGAAGAGAAAGATTCATCGATAGTCACAACTCGAACGGTATCTCCGTATTTGTCACCAAAAAACATTTTTACATTTGGGACTTTTCGTGCTTCTTCAAGCGACAATTCCCTTGTGATGACTTCTATGCGTTCACGAATTTTTTCATTGACGATTGCTTGAATGTCAGATAATTCTTCGGTTGAAACTTTTTGAATGTGGGAGAAGTCGAAACGCAAAGCCTCAGGCCCCACAAATGAACCTGATTGTTGAACATGCGTTCCCAAAACCCTGCGCAATGCTTCATGCAATAGGTGCGTTGCGGAATGGTTTTTTTGAATGTCCCATCTTCTATCGTGATCAACGGACAGATGGACGGTTCTGCCGGGAACATCTGTCAATGGTTTGTCGAGTATGTGAATGAATGCAGAACCTGATTTTCTTACATCCAAAACATGATAACTGACATTGTCAATCATCGCAATGCCGGTATCTGAAACTTGTCCACCCATTTCTGCATAAAACGGAGTGATGTCTGTGATAAGAGAAACATCTTCCGCATGCTCAACATGTGCATCGATATTGAGTGTGCTCCATCCATTGAACTCTGTTACTGTATCATGCTGAATGGATGCAACTTCCTGAACAATGTTCTTCCGCGCACTTCTTGAACGATTTCTTTGCTCATTCATCAATGTGGTAAATCCTTCGGCATCCACAGTGAGTCCTCGCTCTCGAGCCAGCAATTCAGTGAGATCGGCAGGAAAACCAAATGAATCATACAGAAGAAAGAGATCTGCTCCGGATACCATCAATTCATTTGTTTGTTTCATGGCTGAATGAATGTCTTCGAATCTTTCCAGTCCTCTTTCGAGGGTTTGCAAGAAACTTTCCTCTTCTGCTTTGATCACCCTTTTGATATGTTCGAGATTTCGCGGGACTTCAGGAAACACATCGACCATTGTATCAGCCAAAACATCGGTGAGTTGATACATCATCGGTGAGCGAAATCCAAGATTTCTTGCATATCTGCATGCTCTTCGTAAAATTCGTCTCAATACATATCCTCTTCCCTCATTGCCGGGCATTGCACCATCCGCGATGGAGAAAACAAGGGTTCGAATATGATCTGCGATGACACGCATCGCGATTCCATCTTTATTGTCAAGTTGGCCGGAATATGACCTCTTGCTGAAATGTTCCAATGCATGGATGATTGGTGTGAATACATCGGTGTCATAATTAGATTGAACATCTTGCATCACTGCGCAGATTCTTTCGAATCCCATTCCGGTATCTACATGCTTTTGGGTTAAATCTTCAAGTGTTCCATCGCTCTTGCGATTATATTGAATGAACACCAAGTTCCAAATCTCCATGACTTCGGGTACGCCGGCATTTACCAATGGCCCTCCCGATAAATCGGGTGTACGGTCAAAATGAATTTCGGAGCATGGTCCACATGGCCCGGTATCTCCCATTTCCCAAAAATTGTCTTTTTCATCGCAACGATGTATATGATCTTCGGGCAAAAATGCTTTCCACAATTCATGCGCTTCATCATCGGTGCGAAATACAGTGGCATGAAGGCGTTCTTTGGGTAATTTCCATACATCTGTCAGCAATTCCCAAGCAAAAGCGATTGCTTCCTTTTTGTAATAATCGCCAAAGCTCCAATTGCCGAGCATTTCAAAGAGTGTATGATGGTATGTGTCATATCCAACTTCTTCTAGATCATTATGTTTTCCTGATACTCGAATGCACTTTTGGGTATCGGCACAGCGTGTATAATCTCTTTTGCCTTGACCGAGAAACACATCTTTGAATTGATTCATTCCGGCATTCGTAAAGAGAAGAGTGGGGTCTCCATGAGGGATTACGGGTGCACTTGGAACAATGGTATGACCTTTGGAAGCAAAGAATTCCAAAAATGAAGAGCGTATTTCGCGAGAAGTCATGACATGAAATCGATTAATTGAGAAAGCATGCAAAAATACGTTTTTTTTGCGAGTTCTCATGTCGAGGAGGGGCTATGTTCAGATGCGTTTGATGGGTGTTTTGATCATAGTTCGAACCAATCCCGAACGTAGTCGTCTGGCATTGAAGTATTCAGAAATCCCATGATATGTTCGAGCATCGCCATCCGTATGGAGAATCGATGTCAAAAAGCGATAATAAAAAGGACCAAATTCAAGCGTTTCTTGATGCCGGATGAGGGCTTGAAATGTATTCCCCGCGATAGTTCCCATAATTTGGATTGAGCGAGCAATGCTCATCAATGAAGATGTTAGGGATATGTTATTCAATGTAATCGTGCATTCATCAATCGGGTGTATGCCATTTGCATCTGAAACGAAAGCAATGCTATATTCACGATGCCTTGAACATTTCGGATAATGATAGTAAATCAGAGTTTTTGCTTCATCAAGAGGAATTCTTCCCCAATACCATTCATCATAGTCGGCATCCAACGCATCATTTCCTGCATTGCAATCATGATAGCCATGTCCGGAAAAGTTGATTGAAGCATACTCTTGTTGATATTGCATAAGAGAAATCTCGCCGGATACAGTGCATAACGGAGCAATCAATCTCCAACAATGATTTCCTTCGCCAATTGAGGAATCGTGTGCATTTGATTTGAGTGGAGTAAATGCAAGGACTCCATGTATGGAGTGTGGTGATTCTTCAAATGCAGTTTCAAATGAAATGGTATACTTTCCGGAATCATCTTTCACCATGCATATATCACCCATCTGCACATGCAGTGAATGTTCCATCTGCATGATGCTATTGTGATTGGTATGATGAATATATCCTGCAATTTTTTTCCCTTTGCGATATATTGAAATTGCATAGCCCCTATAATCCTCAGCCCTTGCATCAGGTAATGCATTCAACCAATAAGGCGACATTGGCATTCCATCGAATAAAATGATGGTGATTGCAATTTCTTGGGTTTCATCAATCGCATCAAAATACCACCATTCATAAGTTCCGGGTGCATCGGGCCTCATAGGCAGATCGCCGGCCGGTCCAAGTCGGATATTCATCATGAATATGGATTCCTTCCATAGAAAAGTGGCGGATTATCTTTCTGCTCTGTCGGATGTTCGAGTAATGGAAGAACAATTGTTATCATGGTCCCTTTCCCGGGAGTGCTTTCCGCTCTAATCGTGCCTTCATGAGCTTCGATGATCCATTTCACAATAGACAATCCGAGTCCATTGCCTTGAATGTCTTGAGAACGCGCTTGATCCGCTCTATAAAATCTATCAAAAATATGAGGAAGATGTTCTTTTGAAATTCCCACTCCGGTATCGCTCACTCGTAGAATAGCTCGATCGCCTTCCCGAACCAATCGCATGAGAATATCACCTCCGGATGGGGTGTATTTGATTGCATTATCAACAATATTCAACAAAGCTTGATGCAATCGAACAGAATCTCCATCGATCATGATATTGGCTTCAATCATGCTTCCAACAGAGATTGAGCGTTCTTCAGCGAGTATCACTGCATCTTCGGCAAGCTCTTCCAGCATACCACTTAGGTTGACGGTATGGTGCTCAATGCTCACCTGACCCGTTTCAGCGCGCGAAAGATCCAGCAAAGTCCTAACCACTTTGGATAATCTTCCAACTTCTTCAAGCGCGCTGATGAGAAGTGATTGATATTCTTCAGGGGTTTTGTCACTTCGCAAAGCTACCTCCAACTCACCCGTCAAGATGGCAAGTGGAGTTCGCAATTCATGAGACACATCGGCGGTGAACTGTTTGATTTGATTGAATGAATCTTCCAAGCGAGCTATCATTTCATTCAAAGTGTAGGTAAGGCGGGCAACTTCATCATTTGTTTTAGGTTCAGGAAGACGATTGCTCAAATTGCTTGCTGTTATCTCTCTTGCAGAGCGGGCAAGATCATCAATCGGTTTCAATGAAACTCTTGCGAGAATGAATCCACCCAATGTTGAAATAAACAATACAAGCGGAAAACCAATCAAAAGTGCATTGAACAATTCATATAAAGTGGAATCAATTTCCTCAAGTGAATATCCAACCGTTATGAATGCTTTCGAGGTTTTCAAGCGATACAATCGCAGATTTTGAGTTTGCTTGTTCAATGGCTTCGGGATGGAGATCGAGGATATCCCTGATGATGACTCAGAGCCTTCAAACAGTGGCAAGGCAGTGGTATCAAGATTTTCGGAGCGCCAAACGATTTGCCCGTTCAGGTCGGCGATTTGGATATAATAATTTTTTGGATTGAACAGAATATGCTCATACACCGCAGACCAAACCGGATCTTCATCGATTTCCGATGAATCCGATCGAGACATACGCATGGTATCATTGATTGAAGTGGAATTTCTGAAAAATGCAAAAGAGTCTGCAATCTCTTGTTGATTTCTGCGTGACTTTTTACGCCTCTGAGTTGCAGGCCTCAAAGGTTGCATAGTCTCCTTTTGTTTTTTTCTGATGATAAAATCCAGTGATGTAGCAACGCGTTCCAAGGATGCATCAAGATTTTGATATAAATCCTTTGAAACCGTGAGATATGCTGCAATGCCAAAGACGAGTAATGTCAATGCAACGATTGCGCTATACCAGAATACCAGTCTGAAGCGAAGAGATATGCTATTCATGTAAACGATGTGTGGGTGAATTGCTTTCGCAATCTATGAAAATTCGGTGTGTGACGAATGGAGAAAAATGTCATTTAAGAATGAATCCAGTTTCCAATGCCCAAAACAGCAGATCCATTTCTTCCATGGGAATCTCTGTTTTTTTGCAATATCTAAGCCATGCTTTTTCTATTGAAAGATATGTTGCTCTGCTTGTGGGAGGCGTTTTTGCCTTATGAATTCCGCATGCAGAAAGATGCTTGAGGATATGTCTGTCTAGAATGGTTGGTCCGAAGATTCCGATATTTCTCATGAAATGCGCCGATTCCTTCATCCCGAATCCACGAATGTGTTTCGTCAGCATATCTCGTAATAAAAGAGGAGATTTTCTGTTATCGGAGATTATGGATCGAATCTCTTCAAATTGTTCCTTGAGCAAATGCAGATTCCGGGTTTTCTGATTATGAAAACGAATATAATGTGTGGGATCTCGAAGAAGTGAAAGTACATCACATTCTGCATGTTCAAAATCACAAGCCTTTAATTGTTGAACCACCCAATCAGCATTGACAGCCTTGGATTGAGGAGTGAGAATGCAATAACATGCTTCATAAAACCATTGATATTCTTGTATTTCGGTGAATTCCTTGAGACGAGCAAGAATATCGGCCTTCATGGAGAGATAAGCTGAAGCATAGAACTCAGGAAATTCGGCAATATTCTTTTGCATCTTCTGAAAATTCGATTGGTGATTTTGTATTTTGCCTACGAATATTGTGATTTTCCGCTTGAGTTGCGACACTCTCCACCATAACGACTGAACAAACATGCCAACAGCACTTTTCATTGATTCCATGGGCCTTGTATTCAGGGCATATCATGCCATGTCAAAAAGTGGTTTCAAAGCCCCCAATGGCGAGCCTACGGGTGCAGTTTTTGGATTCGCCAATATGATAACCGCATTGCTGGACAAAGAGAAACCGGACTTTATTGCGGCTGCATTCGATACTTCCGCGCCAACATTCAGGCATGATAGATATGATGGCTACAAAGCGCATAGAGACGAGTTTCCGGAGGAGCTTGTCCCGCAAATGCCGAGAATAAAAGAATTTCTCAAACATGCGGGGATTCCCGTATTGGAATTGCCAGGATTTGAAGCTGATGATATCATCGGTACATTGGCAAAACAGGCGGGGGCGCTGGGATATGATGTGAGATGTCTTACTTCGGATAAAGATTATTTTCAATTGGTAGATGATCGGATTTGCATTTTGAGACCGGGAAAAGATGCAAATGCTTATGATGAATATCGAAGAGATGAAGTAAAGCAAAAAATGGGTGTATATCCTGAGCAAATCATCGATCTTCTTGCCTTGATCGGCGATGCATCGGATAATATACCGGGCGTGAAGGGAATCGGTGAGAAAACCGCGCAACCTTTGATAGAGAAATATGGAACGGTTGACAACCTGTATCAGGCAATTGATGAAATAGAAAGAGAAACGGTAAAGAAAAAATTGATTGAAGGCAAGGAATCTGCAATGTTGTCCAAAGAACTTGTTACGATTCACACCGAAGTCCCACTGCCTTTATCACTGCATGAATGTTTGCCGGGTAGGCCTGATCCTTCAGGAATAGACGCATTGTTTTCACTATTGCAATTCAATACACTCAGGAGAAAGTGGGCGGAACGCACCTCGGGGCTCATCAATGCAATGGACCGCTCTGAACAAGTTCAACAGTTTGCCAATGTTTCAAGCAGAGAACATGATTATCAACTGATTGCCGATGAACTTTCATTCAAGCTCATGATGCATGAATTGAAGGCTTCGAAACAATTGTGTTTTGACCTTGAGACCACTTCGCTTGATACGATGAATTGTTCAATTGTTGGATTTGCATTGAGTACAAAACCCGGTAAGGGATTCTTTGTTCTTACTACTGATGAGGATATACTCAAAGAACAATATTCTGATTCTTTGTTTGATGTTCAAGAAGATCAAGCAGGTGATCAGCATGCCCTCGCAACCACCCTCACTGCACAGGCCATTGCGAATTCATTGAAACCTATACTCGAAGATCCTTCAATAGAAAAGATAGCACAGCATGGGAAATTTGATGCATTGATTTTAAAGCGATATGGAATAACCGTTCATCCTCTTTCCTTTGATTCAATGCTTGCGAGTTATGTACTGAATCCTGACACCCCTCATGGCATGGATGCACTTGCCAAAACCTGGTTGAACTATGAGCCCATTCCAATCAGTGCTTTGATCGGAGAAAAAAAACAAGGATCGATGAGAGATGTCGAACCATTGAAATTGATGGAGTATGCCGCTGAGGATGCAGACATCACCATTTCGCTCTCAGAAGTCCTGCGAAAGGCTTTGGAGCAATCCGGACAATTATCCTTCGCTCAAGCGGTTGAATTCCCACTCAGTGAAGTGCTCGTCGAAATGGAATACAATGGAGTGGCCATAGATCAGCAATCCCTGAATACAATTTCCGGACATATTAGGCAAGAGGTTGCCAAACTTAAAGAGAAGATTTACGAAGCAGCCGGGACAGATGCATTTAATATCGACTCACCAAAGCAAGTTGGCGAAATTTTGTTCGATCGATTATCACTGCCTGCACCAAAGAAAACGAAAACCGGTTATAGCACCGATGTGTCTGTATTATCTGAATTGGCGGAGGAATATCCAATTGCGGGATATATTCTCGAACATAGGCAATTGCAGAAATTGCAATCCACTTATGTGGAGTCTTTACCCAAAATGGTGAATGTGCGCACGGGGAGAATTCATACGACATACAATCAGACCATCGCCGGAACGGGAAGACTTTCCTCGACCGAGCCGAATCTCCAAAATATTCCCATTCGAACATCATTGGGAAGAGAGATTCGTAAGGCTTTCATTCCCCAAAAAGGTAATATCATGCTATCTGCAG
>JBJTFZ010000015.1:0-6963 GCA_046093685.1 bacterium | reverse complement strand
TCTTTGGCCAAGAAAGCCGAAACTATACAAAGTGGTGGTGTTTCCTTTTGAGACCTACTATTTGGACAATATGGCTGAAAATGATACTTTTGAAGGAAACTTAGAAAACAATTACAGTTTCCATAGTAAAATCAAGTATTTCGCATGATTGAAGAAATCATTGAAAAATCAAAAGATGCGGCCATTCGTGATCGATTGCTCTCAACTGCAATGAAGGAATTTCTGCAATTTGGGTTTAGTCGAATTTCAATGGACGATCTTGCCACAACAATGGGGATGAGCAAGAAAACTCTGTATAAGTACTTCCCAAGCAAGGAGGAACTTGTGAGGGCAGTTATTGAACTGCGCAAACACCGAGTTGGTCAATTGATGGCATTCATTGAAACGAAAGTACCAAAGCATGCATTTGGGGAGAAAATTGTTCAGGTAAGTCAGAAAGTGGCTGAGTCGCTTTCCGAAATCCAACCTCATGCATTATATGATCTGAAAAGATCCTTTCCGGTGATTTTTGAGGACTATGAAGCATTTAGAAAAGAGAGCATTATCAAAGGATTCACAGCTGCTCTCCATGAGGGCAGGGCCAGTGGTGTTTTTCGTGATGATATTCCGATTGACATAGCCGTACAAGTTCATCTCACTTTGATTTCCACTTTATTGAATCCTGAATATCTAGCAGGACAGCAGTATACTCCCATGCAGATGTTTACCATGATATTGAAGTGCACGATGGAAGGAGTATGTACTACAAAAGGCCGTTCGACTATAGAGGCATCATTATTCACCATACCACCGCAATCATGAAGTATTCATTTCATACACTCTTGAAAATCATCATTGCAATTGTCATTCAATTGATTGTTAGTCCTGTCTTCGTCTCAGCTCAAACTGTTCGCACTTTGAGTATTTCAGATGCAATTGACATTGCTCTCAACAAAAGCCGAATGTTGTCGATTGGCAAGGAAAAAATCAAAGCCGCTGAAGCAAAACAAGATGAGGTCAAGGCATCAAGACTTCCAACCTTGAAATTCCAAACGGGATATACAAGGCTGAGCGATGTTCCGCCCTTTATTGTGTCATTACCATTTCCCGGTACGACGCCCTTTACGATCGCGCCCGTCATCCTTGATAATTATGTGATGAAATTAAGCGCGGCTCAGCCACTGTTCACCGGTTTTAAATTGGACAATCTTGAAGAATCTGCAGGGTTTGCAGCGAGTGCAACAAAGTCGGAATATGACAAAGACAAGCTCGAACTTATTGCGATGATAAAAATGCAATACTGGGGTTTGGTGAAAGCAAGGCAGTTTTCATTGGTTGCAAAAGAAAATGTGGAGATTCTCAAAGTACATCTCAAAGATGTGCAAACGATGCAAAAGGCCGGAATGGCTCAATTGTCTGATATTCTGAAGGTCCAAGTTCAATTGACTGAAGCGGAATATCGATTGATCGAAGCCAATAATCAAGTGCAACTCGGAATGATGGCATTGAACAATGCATTGCGATTGCCACTTGAAACACAATTGGAAACCACCGATACTCCAAAAGATTCTCCCTTACCCATGCCAGCAGATGAAATGGTGAAAACTGCTTTTGCAACCAGACCGGACATAAAGGCCGCTGAATTTCGAGTGAAGGCAGGTGAAACCCAAGTGAGAGTAGCTGAATCTTCATGGTATCCTCAAGTTAGTGCCTTCGCAGAATACAATTATAATAATCCAAACATGCGAATAGTGCCTGCCAGATCTCAATTTGACAATACCTGGGCAGCCGGAATTCAAATGACGATGGACCTGTGGAATTGGGGATTGAATTCAGCACAAACAAGACAGGCCGAGGCACAGCTTGCACAAGCTTTGGATGCAGGGGCATTGACAAAGGAAGCAATTCAGATTGAAGTGATGCAGGCATATACTCTGATGAAACAGGCCGCAGAAAAAATACCCGTATCAGAAGCATCCATTCAACAAGCAGAAGAACAGGTTCGGTTGGTGAATGCAAAGTTTGCATCCGGAAATGCAATCATGACTGACATCCTTGATGCCGAAACATCGCTTCTCCTTGCAAAAATGAATAGAGTGCAAGCCATCATCGATCTTGAAATTGCAAAAGTAAAAGTTGAAAAATCAATTGGAATCACATTTTAATATCATAGTGAACACAATGAAAAAAGTCCTCATATCCTTAAGTATCATTCTTGTTTTGGGTGCAATTGTCGGAGTTCTGGAGTATAATAAATCCAAAGCTGAAAAAACAATCGCAAAACAAACATTTACGATGAATGCAATTCCAGTTACAATTGCCATTGCCGAGATTGGCACATTGAATGAAGAGCTTACCCTGATTGGCACCATTCAAGCGGGAAGTGATGTAAATATCGTTTCCGAAGCTGCGGGTAGAATTATTCACCTCAATGCCAAACCGGGAGATTATAAGTCAGCCGGATCTGTGATTGGTGAGGTGGACTCTGAACTTCGAAGAGCTTCCCTGATGAGCGCTCAAGCGGGGTATGATAGAGCAAAAAGTGATTTTCAACGCATGGAGTCAATGTTTAAGGATGGTGTTGTGAATGCTATGCAAATGGATCAAGCTCGATTCGGTTATCAAGCTGCGGAAGCACAGCTGGTAATGGCGAAAAGACAATTGCGTGATACAAAAATCACTTCACCTATCAGTGGCATCATCAATAGTCGAATGGTTGATCAAGGAGCAACTGTTGGTGTGAATGCCGTGATTGCGAATATCGTTGACATCTCCACTTTGAAAGTAAAAGTACATGTTGCTGAAAAAGATGCATTCGCCCTCAAAAAAGGGGATAAGGTAATCGTAACAACCGATGTATATCCCGGAACCACATATCAGGGGAGCGTCATGAGCATAGCTCCAAAAGCTGATGATGCACACACATACCCCGTTGAAATAACGATGAGCAATTCAAAAACCCATCCACTGAAAGCAGGTATGTTCGGAAAAGTAGCTTTCACCACAATAGAAAAAAATGAAGCATTGATCATTCCACGAAAAGCATTGATAGGGAGCATCAAGAATCCCAAAGTATATGTGGTGAGCAATGGTAGGGTTGAATTGCGTCCTGTTCAAACTGGATCGGAAATAGGCACTCAGCTTGAAATTCTCTCCGGAATAAATCCGGGTGAGCGTATAGTCACCAATGGTCAAAATAATGTTCGCTCCGGTTCAAAAGTCATCATCATCAACAATAAATAAGTAATTCTCATGACCATCACTGAATTATCCATAAAAAGGCCGACGCTTGTCGTTGTGTTGTTCACGGTCTTGGGAGTACTGGGGGTATTTGGATACTCCCAATTGAAATATGAATTGCTACCCAAAATCAGTCCGCCCGTAGTGGTTATTACAACAATCTATCCCGGTGCATCACCGCAAGAAGTGGAAAACAGCATCACAAAAAACATTGAAGATGCTGTGTCTTCCCTTGATAAAGTGACAGCCGTTCACTCAACTTCTTAAGAAGGTGTCTCTGTAGTGACCGTTGAGCTGACGCAATCCGCAAAAGTTGATGTGGCTTTGCAAGATGCTCAAAGAAAAGTGAATGCGGTGCAACAGATATTACCAAAGGATGCTCGGGCACCCGTTGTATCAAAAATTGCTCTTGATGAAATACCTGTTCTGAGAGTTGGTGTGACAAGTTCCCTGCAGAATCGAGAATTTTATCAATTCATGAAAGACAAAATAGTACCTGCACTTTCAAAGATTGAGGGAGTGGGGAATATAGCATTGCTTGGCGGGGAAGAAAGAGAAATCAGGGTAAATGTCAATATTGAAAAAGTTCGTGGTTATGGGCTCGGACTGAATCAAATAGCCGGAATGATCAAGGCTTCCAATTTGGATTTTCCTACCGGGAAAATCAAAGATGCTGATGGACAATATGTTGTGCGATTGGCCGGCAAATTTTCAAGCATCGAACAGATAGGTGCCATCATCGTGGGCAGATCTCGATCAGGCGGATATATTCGATTGAGTGATATTGCGGAAATAGAAGATGGACGGAAAGAATATGCAACCATAAGTAGAATCAATGGCACAACAACAATTGCAATGCTTGTGCAAAAACAAAGTGATGCGAATTCTGTTGATGTAAGCGAGAAAGTTCGTGAGCAAATGAAATCACTGGAGCAAGAATATTCCAAAGAACAACTCCTGTTCAATGTGGCTCAAGACGGTTCCAGATTCACGATTGAAGCTGCCAATGCGGTGAAATTTGATTTGCTCATCGCAATTATTCTTGTTGCAGCTGTGATGTTTTTGTTTCTTCATTCACTGAGAAATTCTCTCATCGTAATGATTGCAATTCCGGCTTCTTTACTTTCGACGCTCTTTGTGATGTATATGCTGAATTATTCATTGAATCTCATGACACTCCTTGCAATGTCCTTGGTCATTGGAATTCTCGTGGATGATTCCATTGTGGTATTGGAGAATATTTACAGACATATGGAAATGGGCAAGAATAGGATTCAAGCATCGATTGAGGGTAGAAATGAGATTGGATTTGCCGCATTGTCAATCACCTTGGTCGATGTGGTTGTATTCGTCCCTTTGTCCGTGGTTGGTGGTCTTGTGGGAAATATCATGCGTGAATTTGCAGTGGTGGTATTTACATCCACATTGATGAGCTTGGTCGTTTCATTCACGATTACCCCGGCACTTGCTTCACGAATGGCCAAACTTGAACATCTTACATCGGGCACACTCATGGGAAGAATTGCCCTTTTATTTGAACGCTTCTTTGATTGGCTCGCAATGCAATATGAAGGTTTGCTGCACTGGGCTCTTGGTTCAAGGGGAAAAAGAAGTATGGTGATTGCAGGGTCTTTTCTGGCAATAATTGGCGGTATTGCGCTTGTACCCTTGGGATATATTGGCGCGGAATTCATTTCTCAAACGGATAGAGGTGAATTTGCCGTTACTGTTGAATTACCACCGGAATATTCGGTTGAAGAAACAAATTATGCCGCATTGCATATTGAAGAATTATTGAGGACATTCCCTGAAACTGAGAGAGTGTTCACATCGGTTGGTGTTTCCAATGAAGGATTGATTGGTCAAACATCAAATAATGCCGTTGAATTCAATGTGACTCTTACTTCTCAAAAACAGAGATCAAGAAGCACTGATGAAATAGGCATCTTGATGAAAGAAAAAATATCCGCTTTACCCGGATCGAAAGTTCGCGTCAATCCAATTGGAATATTTGGAACTGCAAATCAAACGCCGATTCAAATCATTGTTGGTGGTACAAACTTTGAAGATGTCTATGCATCAGCTCGCAAACTTGCAGATATTGCAAAATCGACAAAAGGTGCTCAAGATGTGCGCATGAGTGTTGATGAAGGGAAACCTGAATCACGAATTGAAGTGGATAGAGATAAATTGGCTGCCTTTGGCCTCACAATCGGGGAAGTTGGTAATGCCTTGCAAATCGCTCTCTCTGGAGATAATTCCGCAAAATACAGAGAAGCCAATGCTGAATATGACATGCGAATCATATTGGATGAATATGATAGATCTCAAACAGAAAAGTTATTGAGACTCCCTTTTGTGAATGCGATGGGACAACAAATAGAATTGCAACAATTCGCTCATGTTGAACCGGCAAGTGGTCCAACGAAGTTGCAGAGAGAAAATCGCAATACTGCCATAACTGTGTTTTCTCAAGCACTTGGCAGACCATCCGGAAACATTGTTGCCGACATTCAAAAAGGAATGGAAGGTCAAACTCTTCCGGAAGGCGTATTTATCTCATATCTGGGTGATCAAAAAAACATGAAGGAGTCATTCGTGAGTCTTGGTCTTGCTTTGGGAGCAGCCATACTTTTTGTGTATTTGATCATGGTTGCTTTATATGATTCCTATGTATATCCATTCGTGGTTCTCTTTTCCATTCCCGTCGCATTTGTTGGTGCCTTGCTTGCAATGGCTCTCAATATGAAGGCACTGGGGATTTTTCCGATACTTGGAATCATCATGATGATTGGTCTTGTTGCAAAAAATGCAATTCTTCTCGTGGATAGGGCAAATCAAGCAAGAAAGGAAGGTTTATCGATCATGGATTCACTCCTTGATTCAGGTAAAACAAGATTGCGTCCAATCCTGATGACAACCCTTGCGATGATTCTCGGCATGTTGCCAATTGCACTTTCAAAAAGTTCGGGAGCTGAATGGAAAACCGGACTTTCATGGGCAATTATCGGAGGCTTGACAAGTTCACTGTTGTTGACATTGATTCTTGTTCCTGTTGTGTATTATATCGTCGAATCATTTAAAGATCGAAGAAATATCTCTCAACAATCAAAGACGGAAAAAAGCGATATCACCATGGAGCAAGGATATTCGTCATGATGCTTCATGTGATCACCGGTTTTTTATGTTTGATATTGTTTGGTAGAATGTTGATCGTGTTTAAATCCTTGGGTGATTCCAAAGAAATTAATGTACCCAAAATCAAAGAATTATTGATATTGCTTGGAATTACGGCCTTTTTGCCATTTGGATTGTCTTTATGCGCACATTGATCTCCTATCACATGCGTGTTCTCTTATGCTGTTTGCTTTTCACTTGTGTTGATGTGCATTCATCATATTCCCAAAGTTTTGACCGTCAATTGTCATTCGTTGTGATGAAGAGATATCGCATGCCGATTGCCCAATCATACAGAATAGATCCAACTGTATCGATTGACAGCATACGCAAACAATGGAATATGGGTTATCATATAGGGAATCTCTCTCGTGGAGATTATGGAGTTGCAGTGGTCATGAATGGTGGAATGATTCCCCAAACAATCATTTCTTCAGATTCAATTCCATGGCAGAGCATTCGGGATCAACTTGCTTTGGGTATGCGAATAACTTCAATTGCAGGGCATAAAGGAACATGGGATATTGTGCTATCATTGGATAATGGGGTTCAAGTCCAGCATTTCTC
>JBJTFZ010000014.1:0-4862 GCA_046093685.1 bacterium | reverse complement strand
GCAAATTTTGCATGCTCCTTCAAACCGGATTGGAAGCCGAAAGCCGTTGAAGCAATAAAGAACGCCAATAGTACCGGCATCTTCGAAATTGCTTTGATGATATGTGTTGGAATCTTCATGGTGATATCGAGTGAGTGCGATGCGGAATCATTTCACCTTCACTGCAAATGGCAGTGAAATTGTTGTTGGTGGCAAACACATATTGCCATCGCATAATTGGTATGAGACTTCTATCGGAAATTTCACGGTTCCTTTTGTTGCCGTTGATTCGATGATGACGGGCAAAGTGCAACTGAAAGAGCCTTTATATGAATGAACATCCATTTCGAATGATTCATCATATGTCGTATGTGGTTTTGGAGCTATGACAGGGGCATGTTTCACACGACCGGTGGTATCCGTAAAGAATACATCGGTTTGTTGCGGACCAATCCCTTCTTTATTGATCATGATTGTGAAACCATAAATATACCAAGGTTTTTTCAGTGTAAATTTCACGGGAACATTGATGGTATCACCGGGCTTGCCACTGATTGATGATTTCACTTTCACTGTACAATGTGATGGCTCTGCAGAAAATACTGTTTGTTGTGGCACATTGAATAATGCGCAAAACAGAAGTACATGCAGAGTATGGAGGATAATTCTCATCGACAATGGCCTGTCATGGTTGATTTTGATGGGACAAAATACAAAAAAAAGCCCAACTTCAAGGGCTTGACAGAGATGAGAAAAAGCCCGCAACATGGCAAAAAAGAGCATGACGCGGGCTTAGGTTGGATTTACTGGTTTTTCAGCAGGAATATTTCTTGTTCAACATAAGAACCTGAACCAAATACTCCCAAGCCACCGGTAACACTTGCAAGACGATAATCATATTGATTTCCACCCCAGCCGGCCTTGAACCATTTCAAGAAATTTTGATCGGGGGCAACGATTCCGAGTTTATGTTTTCCATACCATCTGAATGCGGTCCATACTACAGGTGCTTTTGTGCCTTGGAAGAATCCATAAAGCGTCATATTGCGCAGGCGTGGATTATCCGGATTTCTTCTGAAAAATCGAAAGATTTTCCGATTACTGTCTGCGGTTGGAGGATTGAGATATTGTCCATATCCCAGGGTATCCAGAGATGTTATCACTATGAGGTATTCAGGAATTCCCTGCACTTGAGTCCAGCTTATTGACAATGAATCTGGGGCAAAGAGATTTAATGTGTCGGTTGGATATTGCAAAACTGATCGAGGAGGCGTTACCCATTTCACTCGCTCAGGGGTGAATGTTGTACCGGTAATGCGTTTGCCATCAGGTAATAGCACAAGCAAATCATAACGAGTGGATGGCTCAACCAATTCTTGTCCATTCGGATAGCGATATTCCCCACCGCGTTCTGAATCCACAAACTCAAGCTTCAATGTATCTTTTTGATTGCGTATGATAGAAACCTTGGCATTTTTCACAATGCTGTTTTCATAGACAAATGAATCCGCCACGGGTTGACTTTTTGTGATCATGATTTCTTTGATGGGCTCATCAACCAAGAGATAAGCTTCGACTGCATATTCAGGGATATAATCAAAAGCGACAGGGTCTTCACAACTTGAAAGACCTATAATCGTGCATGCAGCACAAAGAAACAATGCGATATATTTCATGGTAGCACTCATTAGAATTTCACCTCCAAAGCCACTGTTGGGAGAATTGGTAATAATCGAACATCAGTCACTTCAGTCACTTCTTTTGAAGTATCATAAAATCTAAACCAGATATCTCTTCTTGAATAGACATTAAAAATGTCGATCATCAAACGAGCAGGTAAACCCCACAAGGTTGTATTATAATTGACATTGAAATTCAATTGATGCGTATTTGGTAGCCTCAGTCCATAACGATCCCCGGGAACAATATGTGGAGAATCGATTGTCTCGCCGGGCTTTCTCGTGGCAAACCGCGAAGTAGCACCCGTATATGATTGACCACTTTGGAAAGTGAATGTGGCACCGAATTCCCAGTCTTTATTGAGTTTGTATAAGCCAACGAGTTTTATGTCATGTCTTCGATCATATTTTGGTCGGAATATTCGGCCTTGATTCACACTGTCGAATTGACCAAAGACATATCCTAGGCCATAGCCTATCCATCCTGTGAAAGCACCCATTTTTTTCTGCAAGAAAAACTCCGCTCCATAAGCTTCGCCATCTCCCGTGAAGAAGACATCACTCACAGTTCTCCCTTGCGTATTATTCACTTTCAATTCACTAATATTTCTAAGGTCTTTATAGTAAAAATCGAAATTCATGTCATAGCCATCGAATGGCTTTGTTTCAATACTCAAAATATAATGGGTAGCTTTGCTTGCAGGCACCGTATTGTCAGTTGGAAGCCACGTATCAAAAAATGTGAAATCAGGTTGTGTCGCTAGCCTTAAGTATTGATGGAAGATGCCCCATGATGCTTTGAGAACAATATCTTCCTGAAATTGATAGCGAACCGCAATCCGTGGATCAATCGTGAAAATCTTGCTGGAATCCCAATAATTGAATCTGAATCCGGTTTGCACGGAGAACAAATCACTGAGTTGATAATTACCTTGCATATAATAGGCGTGGGTAAAATCACTCACCGTAAAATTCGTGAGACCACCTTCGCTGATTGTTCCCGACTGTGCAACGGTATCTGCATTTCCTGAAAAGTTCTGCAGATAACCAAATGTATATGCAGTACCTTCATAGCCTGTTTTGATGGTCAACTCATCGCTTGCAAACCATTCAAGATCAGCCCTTGCAGTATAATCAAGAATCGTATTTTCAATCTTGAAACTGAATCCACCATTATTGCCAGTGAAGCCATTCACATAACGACTTCCACTTAGATTAAAAGAAGTGAATAAGTTGTCTCCAAACACATGCGTCCAACGAAAAGCTCCATTACGATTGCCTATGCCAACTTCGAAGTCGATTCCCGGTGCATCCAACAAAAGTTTGTCCGCACTCATGAAGCCGCTGAAGAAGATCTTGTCATTTTCACCCAAATCTTGTGTGACTTTAGCATTCAAATCATAAAAATTGAAATTCGGTAGTGGTTCATTTGGATCTTCAGGCAAAGCACCGAGAAGCAAATCGAGATATGTTCTTCGTCCACCAAGGAAAAAGGCACCATTGCCAAGAGGTCCTTGGAAGGAACCGCGGGAAGAAATCAATCCAAGAGATGCGACCCCTTCATATTCATCACGATTTCCGTCCTTTTGCGTTAGATTTAGTACTGCAGAAAGTCTGCTTCCATATTCAGCCGGATAACCACCTTTGATCAATTCCACATCTTTGATTGCATCCGGATTGAACGCGGATATGAATCCGAATAAGTGAGATGGATTATAAACGGTTCACCCATCGAGTAAAACAAGATTTTGATCAGGAGATCCACCACGAACATAGAGTCCACTGGATATCTGTGATGAGGTCAATACTCCGGGAAGGAATTGCAATGCTCGGAACACATCAGACTCACCCCCGACGCGTAATTGAGTGAGTTGTTCCATGGGGATATTCACCCGTGAAATTGAAATCTCTCTTTTCTCGACTTCGCGATCTGCTTCAACATTTACTTGATCGGCAAGTACATCCCCTTTTTTTAGTTTGATGGTGACTTTCTTTTGTTCACCGGTGCTTAAGGAATGTTCTTGAAGCATAGTGGTATAGCCAACGCCTGAAATCTTTAAGGTGATCTTGCCGGGAATGATGGAACGTAAAGTGAAGAATCCCTGCTTATTAGTATATGCCCCGATTTTGCTGCCTTTGACCGTGACCATCACTCGAATGAGCGGCTCTTTGGATTCTGCATCAACCACCAAACCGGAATTTGATGCCATGTCGGCTGGCTCCGGTTCAATCGAAAATGCTGGCGAAGTAAATGTACTTATGAAAAGTAATGTGATGAAGGTGCGGATCATGAACTGCATGGTGATGATGATTTCACTTAAATTGATGAGTGGAAGATTACACATGCTTTACCAACTCTGGTGAAATTAGCGTAGCAAGAAACAATATGTCATTAAAACGAAGTGAGAGCACAGATAGTTTCATTGTGTGAAAAACACGAATAAAACTACCCTATTGCATATGTGTGCAACTGAACATTTGTTAATAATTGCATTTGGTGTACTTAGGTCGAGAGAATGATTACTGTAGAAGGGCAATCATGTCTTTCACTGCTTGAGGAATACCCGTAAACAGCGCTCTGGATATGAGTGCATGACCTATGCTCACCTCCACAAGACCTGGTATGGCTTTTATTGGGATGATATTGTGATAATCCAAGCCATGCCCAGCCGTCACCTTTAAGCCAAGTTCATGGGCAATTGAACCACCATTGATCAAGTGATTGAGTGATTCTTCGGCTTTAGCTCCTGTGGCTTCGGCATAGGTACCTGTATGCAATTCAATGATGTCTGCACCAATATTTTTGGCTATCTCGATTTGTTTGGAATCGGGTTCAATGAAAAAACTCACATCAATGCCATGTGCGTGCATTCTTTGCACAAGGTCTGCAAAACGAGAGGGGTCAGTAGCAAGATTAAGTCCACCTTCCGTGGTTAACTCTTCTCGCTTTTCAGGGACAATTGTCACAAGTTCTGGTTTTACATCTTCGGCAATGCAAATGATTTCTTCATGTGCTGCCATCTCGAGGTCAAGCTTGGTGAATATATCATGACGTAATGCATACACATCAGCATCACGGATATGTCTACGATCTTCCCGCAAATGGCACACAATTCCTACGGCTCCTGCATCTATTGCAAGTGTTGCGGCATGTATGGGATCAGGTTGCATTCCACCTCGGGCATTTCTTACGGTGGCAACATG
>JBJTFZ010000013.1:0-8057 GCA_046093685.1 bacterium | reverse complement strand
CAACAATTACACAAAATAAAAAATAATCTTTGCCGTTCTGCATTGTGTTTACATTGTTGCAAGTCTATGTATGACAATTCAAATGTCCAAGAACTTGACATTTGTTGTATATTTTTCAATTAGAGGAGTTTTCCCATGCGTTTGACATTCAATGACTCGGTCAAGGAATTGGCCCCAATTTTCGTGGCATTGGCGAAGGATATACCATATCCCGCCAACAAGTTTCTTGATCTGGAAGTATCAGAGGTTCAGATTCAAAGGCAGATTTTGTATCATTTCGTGCATGAAGAACCTGCAACGAGCCCATTTTTCGAGCTTTTCGCAAGATTTGTGGAAATGACTTTTGAGAAAGACCCCGGCAATTGGCTAAATGACGGATATGGTGGATTGGACGATGTGCTCAATGATTGTTATATGTCCTTTTTGACATTCACCGAAGTGGAGTGCATGATTTTGGAGAAACTCCATGAATGGAAAGCGAAGAATTGAATGAAGGAATAAAGTCTCGAAAAAAGATGTTCAATAAAAAAATCCCTTGTCATTCATGACAAGGGATTTTAAGTAGCGGGGGCAGGACTTGAACCTACGACCTTCGGGTTATGAGCCCGACGAGCTACCAACTGCTCTACCCCGCGGTAAGGATTACAAATATAGCTGTAAATTATCTCATGACCAAGGAATTGCTTGTTTAATTCCCGCCATCATCTTCAATGATCTCTTCCGATTCTAGATTCGGGTCCAGTGGCCGTAAAACGGAAATGCCTATGCTTGTTGAAGATTCTGATAAATAAGTAGATATGCGTTTGTCCAAATAGACTCTCTTTTTCGCAGAGGAGGCATGAAGAAAGAGCGCCATGCCTTTTGCATTTTTGATGATCATCCCTGTATGTGAATAATCAAGACCGGCTTTGTTAGTCGCAATCGCAATGATGTCACCGGTTTGCAATCTACTTTCAATCTCTTTTACTTGTGCATTGGGAATATACCAATGCTTTTTTGCATTGATCTCCTGTTCCATTCCTTGAATTTTCCTGACCAAAGTTGGCTCAGCAACAAGTTGGGGATAATACTGTGGGTTTGCACTCATGAACCCAACATTGACGGGAAATGGTTTCCCGCCTAATTCTTTGGTCAAATCCTTCACGACGCCTTTCTTTACATTGTCGATAATCCACTCTGAAGTATAATGCAATCTTGAAGTATATCCATCCATGTTTCCATCTCTGTAACGGGTATATTCCAATTGGTCAAGAACATCGCGAAAAGTGATGGCATTTTGATTCTTGAGGAGATCCTTTTCCTTGATTTTTGCGGTTCGGGAAATATTCAGAGAATTTTCAAAAAAAGTGACGCAGTCCAGTCCTGTTAAGTCCATGATGCATCGCTCCGGCATGAGTTCAAGTGTACCGCCAACATAGCGAGTGCCAATAAGCATGCTTCCGATTTTGCCCATACATTCACCGATTGGCAATGCATAGTATTCACGCTTTACCATTTCTTCAATGATGTGGTCAAAAATATATGCCGTGTTTATTTCTTTGTCTGCCTGTTTGGACATACCCAATTTTGCAACTGAGTCTGATTTTGTTGGAGTGTTATTGCTATCCGGAAAAGCAAGATTCCAAGACGTTTTCACCATGTTGCCCGGAGTCAAGCCAAGAAGAACAAGTGTGAACAAGGACATTCCACAGAGCATAAAAAGCATATATGTCAAGGTTTTACGATGCATGAGTCAATTAGGTGTTTTGATGAGGATTCCGTAACATTGCAAGCCCAGTGAATGCAAGCAGTATACTCTTTTCATGGGGATTTTTTTCAAAGATTAACATTTTCCCTGTCTAAGGGTTTCAATTCCGACATTAATTGAACATGAATTTAGTAAAAAGAACAGGAATTGTCCTCCTCATCCTTGTTTTCTTTTTTTCGGCTTGGATGACTTATCATCTTTTGGACAAACCCCAACCCATTGAACCGAATACAATTATACCTGTTGATTCGCTGCAAACCTCTATCGATACCACTGAAAACAAAGCCAAAGAAGAGCAGCTTAACATTGCTGAAACCGAGTTTCTAACCGATTCAACATTCTTGAAACAACAGGATATCGGAGAAGCCGGGTTTGTGTACCAAAAGGATTCAACAAAAAAAATACCCTCTTCTGCTCGACGCATCAATATCGCAATCATCGGCGTTGATGCCAGGATGGGTACGGTGTCCAAGAGGGCAGATGCCAATCATATCCTTTCTATAGTACCGGACAGCGGATACATCGAGATCATTTCAATCCCAAGAGACACCCCCGCCGATGCGGGCATGAGAGATTCCACGCAAAATAAGCTTACGATTGTGCATGCCATGAAAGGCGTGAAAGCATATTTGAGAGAGGCGGGAAGAATCGCCAAAGTGGGACCCGTGCAATATTGGATTCAGCTTGGATTCTCACAAGCCATGGGAATCATTGAATTGCTTGGACATCGTGATAGCAAATCAACATTGCAGGTATTGCGCTCCAGAAAAGGTCTTGGAGGTGATGATTATCAGCGATGTTTCAATCAAGGTCAATATATCCGACAAATGATCTTGAGGCATTTTGGAAAAGCTGATGGTCTTTTGGGTGAGGTACTCATTCGTGGAGGACTTGCCTTCATGCATTCGAATCTCAGCGTTGATGGCATAAAAGGATTGGTTTATGATTTGAAACAAGCCGGTTTCCCGAAAGATCCTGCTTCCATTGTAGTGCGAGTGAGACCTGAAACGGGAATTCGATATAAGGTGTATAATTTCAGTGATTCGACATCAATCAGGAATTTAAAGAGTAAAATTGAACGCTTCAATGCTTTCATGGCAAAAAAAGATTCATCCTATGCAAAGAAAAACATTGACCCCGCAGGTCGATTGAATAAGGTTTTGAATGCATTGGCATC
The DNA here is from genome assembly GCA_046093685.1 of bacterium. GTDB lineage: Bacteria > Bacteroidota > Ignavibacteria > Kapaibacteriales > UBA961 > UBA961. Next base: position 5,133 of record JBJTFZ010000013.1, on the reverse strand, counting down.
AGATACATCCGAAAGACCCAAAAAAGTGTTGGAACAATTATATCCCTATTTCGATCAACATGCCTGGCTTCAAGTACGAAATGAACAAGAACGAAATGCTATTCGGAAGAGAATAGGGGATTTCATGATTGTTTCATTCCTCAAGATTGGCAAACCCGAAAATGCTCGCTGGGTACAATATGTGATCGACACCGAATCGGCAATGTTCAGTGGTAAGCAACAAAAACAATAGAAGACAGGTGATTACATGGTTCAAGAAGCCAAAGAATTGATAGACACAATCGCTTCGCATGGATCTCATGTTCAAGAGGCTTTTCGTGCATATCAGGACAAGCATTTCATTGAAAGAACTCCTGAATTCTTCTGCTTGGAATTATGCGGAGAAGCGGGTGAGTTGGCCAATTTGGAAAAAAAGTTGTGGAAAGGTAAGGACATCTCTCTTTCTGATGTGGAATCCGAGGTTGCTGATGTGTATATAGCACTACACAACTATGCAAATTCGAGAGGAATATCACTTGAGAAGGTGGTTGGAGAAAAATTGGCGAAAATTGAAAACAAAAGGGCAAAACACCAAAAAGACGGTACAATATACTAACACACTGTAAGCATGTGACTTTATAGCCATTACAGTGTCATTCTCCCAAGATTTGAAAGCAAAGCTAAGATTGGTCAATTTTTTTTGAAAATTCATTCAATGATGCCAAAAACAAGACAATTTTCTCTATTTTTGGCTTCAATATTACCCCAAGCTCTTTACAAAAACGAAAATTCTCCCCTATTTCACTTATACGAAAGGTATTATCATGAAACACATGTTTCGCTTTGCGATGTTAATCGCGATGATGACAATGTCTCTGCTGCCCACTTTGGCAGATTCACCCAGAATGGTTGTCATTGAAGAAGGCACTAATGCAAGTTGTGCCCCTTGTGCTCGCCAAAACCCCACATTTCAAACATATCTTGACGGCAACAGAGATATGGTGATTCCCCTGAAGATTCAGGCTTGGTTCCCAGGAAGAGATATCATGAATGCCGCAGATTCTGCGCTTCACAATAACCGTATCAGATACTATTCCATTCAAGGTGTTCCCACTGCTGTTTTCAATGGCGTCGTGTTACCTAAATCAAGCGATAATTACTATGATGGTGCACCATCCGATACCATGGCTATGCAACAAGCAGTGGAAGCAATTCGTGGTACGATGTCACCGATTACATTGCAAATCGAAGAGACTCGCAATGGCAATACGATGAATGTAAAAGTCACTGTATCTTCCTCAACAGCTTTGTCAGGTGCAAACAAATTGCGCGTCGCAATTGCAGAGCGTTTCCGCTATTATGCAAATGCAGGAACAAATGGTGAAAAAGAATTTCACAATATCTTGAGAAAAATGTTGCCTACTGTCAACGGAGAGTCATTGGACATCCCTGCAGGAGGTTCAAAAACATTTACATATTCTTACAATATCCCAACCACAGGTCAATATGCATTGGATGCTTCAATGTTGTATGTGGTAGCTTTTGTACAGGATGATGACACAAAAGAAGTTCTCCAAGGTGCAACAAATGCCAAACCTGATGGCTTTGCAGATCTATCAATGGATAGTTTCTTGAATACAATTCCAAGAAGCGGAACCATCACTCAAGTGGTGAATGTGAACAATAAATCAAATGCTGACATGAAAGTCAGTTTGTCAATTGATAATGACGGATTTCCACTCCCTGCGGGTTGGACTGCAACAGTCACTCCTTCAACAGTTGATGTTCCTGCCGAAGGATCAATTGCAGTAAATGTAGAAGTGAAATCACCTGCCTCTGCAGGATATGTTGTGGTTGGTTTGAAAGGTGTTCCAACATATACCGACAAATTCAATTTATCTTCAACAGCACCTTTTGCTGTGCTTTCAGAAAAACCAAAGATTGTGACTTTTTCCAACATTTCTGCTTTCTCAATCGCAAATTATCACAATGCAATGTCACCGGCTCTCAAAGCAGATGCAATTGCATTCCCGCTTAATGCCGGACTGATGGAAGCCTTTGCCGCAGAATTTGAAAATGTAGAAGCAATGATTTTCCCGATTGGTGGTAATCCTTTGAAATTACCCGATGAATATAGATGGTTGAACCCACTCAATACAATTGAGACGGCTATCAACACAAATCGCAAAGTGATGATTGTTGCTCCTAATGCTATGCAATGGGCTTATGGCACAGTGAATAACATCTCCGATGGTCAAATGCCTGAAGTTCAGGAATTTTATAATGCCTTGGGTTTGTCCTATGAAAAGACAAAACAACGTTACTCCGGAAACACTTTGAACACATTCACTGTGCGTGGTGTGAACGGCGATGTGATTGGAAATAAATTGAACAATGGTGCACTCATCAACTGTAATCAATCCGGATCTATCGCAAATCAGAGTTATACATTGTTTACAGATGTATTCTCCATCTCTAATCCTGCTGTTGCCAAGCCAGTTATGTATTTTGATAATATCCAATCAGAACTTGCAACTGCACGCATGGAATTGGATGGTAATCGTTTGATTTACTCAACCTTTGGAATTGAATCAATAGGAACAGCTTCCATTGGTAATGAATTCTTCAAGCGTTGTGTGGATTGGCTCATGACCGGTACCGCAGCTTCAGCCGAAGACATTGCCGAAGGTTCCAATGCAGATCTTTCAATGATGATCAATCCTAATCCAATGTCAGACATGGCGATGGTGAACTATACCGTAAATGGTCAGACAGAAAAGTATGTCACAATTTCTGTTGTTGACCTCATGGGTCGTGAAGTTGCTTCCTTGTTCTCAGGAAATGCTCAGCCCGGCTCACATGCTCTTTCATTCAATGCTTCGCAATTGCCCGCAGGCGCATATCGCATGATTACGCGCACAATGGGTGGTTCGGCTGTTCAATTGCCTTTGATGATCAATCGCTAACTGAACATTTCTGATGATATAAACGGGATGATCTTGTATTTGGTCATCCCGTTTTTTTGTAAGTTGGGGCTTAAACTTTTTCACTGTTTATGAAAAGATGGAGATTCCCATGAATCAAATACTACGTTTTTTGCTGTTCTCATTGATAATCGCATTGATGCCAATGAGTAATGTTTTTTCTCAAGGCCCTGCCAAGCGTGTATTCCTTGAGCAATTTACAGGCGCATGGTGCGGATGGTGCGTTGATGGTACTGTTGTCATAGATAATCTACTTGCTCAATATCCCGATCAATTGATTGCCGTGAAAGTTCATCAAGGCGATGGAATGGAAATTCCCAAAGTCATGGCCGATACATTACGTTCATTCGTTGCAGGTTATCCTAGTGGTTCAATCGACAGAATGCTGTTCTCTGGACAACAAACCGTGGGCATCAGTCGAGGTTTGTGGCCAACATTTGTTCGTCAACAAATGGCAATGACCGCTGATGTCGGAGTTGAAATCACAAATGTCAATTATGATGCAACAACAAGAAAAATCACTGCAGATGTCACGGCGAACTTCGTAAAATCTGCTTCAGGAGATTTGCGAATCAACCTGATCGTTGTTGAGGACAATGTTACGGGAACAGGTGCTGCATATGATCAAAAGAATTTCATTGCAAATAATCCAAGTTTCGTTGGTCATCCCTATTATTCAAAACCTGCTACGATTGCAGGATATAAGCATCGTTCAGTTGTAAGAGCATATGTTGGCGGAGTTTGGGGCGTAAAAGGCATCATCCCCGGAGTGGCACAAACAGGTACGCCTTACACAGCAAAATTCAGTTATACATTACCGGCTTCATACAAACCGGAGAATGTTACATTGGTTGGAACAGTGCAGAAGTTTGGAACTGCTGCAAATGCAAAACAGATGCTCAATGCAAATGAAACCGGTCTTCTAAAAGCAATTGTAAAGACTGAAGCAACTATTGAAAAGCCCGCAATGTTGGTTGCTCAAGGTGAAAAGGGAAGCACAGAAATTACAATTAAGAATCTTTCTTCTGCGGCAACATCGGTTACACTTAGCGTTGATGCTGAAAATTCTGTTATCCCAGAAGGATGGAATGCAAGTGTGGAACCCGCAACGATTTCACTGCCTGCGAACGGTACGGCAAAAGCAAATGTAACATTGAATACAAATGGTAATCAAGGCTATGCAATCATTGCCGTTGAAGCTTTGCCGGAAGATGAATCTGTAATTGGCAGAGTGAGCAGAGGATATGCATATAATATGACTCCAGGCATGAAATATGCGATTTACGGAGCACATCCACGCATGAATGATCACTATTCTCAACCCCTAAAGAATCGTGGCGGAGAATTTGAAACAAAATCAATTGATTTACCATTGAATGCAGGTTTCATGGAAATGTATCCTGCTAGTACATTTGATGCTGCAATCATAGCAGTTCATTATGGATCAAGAGGCGCATTCGGAACAAACCCCGCTATCATTTCTCAAATCAGTTCCATGCTCGACGCCGGTAAGAAAGTATTTATTGCAGGTGGTCTTGAAGCATATAATGGCATTAAATCTGCTTCGGCAACAAATGTCACAAAATCATTCTTTGAATCAAAATTGGGTGTGACTGTCGCCAATGATCCTGTTCTTCGTTTGCAAACAAATGCCAATGGACAAATCACAGGCGTTATTCCATTCCAGTTGCAAGGTGTAAAAGACGATGCAATCGGAGACGGAATTGACTATTCCGCAAATAGTAATATCAATATTTCTTCGGATCCTTTCATTTACTTTACCGATGCTTTATCAGTCAATCCTGATAGCAAGGCGGTTCCATCATTGTTCATGGATGAAAATATCGACAATGTAGCCGGCATTCGTTGGCAAGACGGAAATGCAAAATTGGTGATGTTTACCTTTGATATGGATGGTATTGCTGATGAAGAATTGAAAAACACGCTCATGAGTAGAGCATATACATGGCTTTTCAGTTCAGCTTCTTCCGTTCAAGAAGAACAGGCGGATCTTTCCATTATGGTTCAGCCAAATCCATTTTCTGGTTCAGCTGCCGTTCATTTTGCAATTTCAGATCCTTCCGTACATACCGTCACAATGAATCTAGTGGATATGCTCGGAAGAACAGTGCAGACAACGATGCCGATTGCCGTAACAGGTGGTTTGAAC
>JBJTFZ010000012.1:0-3474 GCA_046093685.1 bacterium | reverse complement strand
ATGCAGATATCATCAAGCAAAAATTGCCTGAAAACAATGGTGGTTACTCCGCATTGAATATGGGTGGCTCATCTTATGGGAAACTTGACAAACGCATGTATACCGAATTATCGAGTGATCATCCAATTGATCTCTGCAGATATCAAGTTGCAAATTGTTATATGGGAAGAATCGGACTCATCAATTCAGGTGGTGCTTCCGGTGAAAATGACATGTCTGAAGCAATCACAACAGCAGTGATAAACAAAAGGGCCGGCGGCATGGGCCTCATTTCAGGAAGAAAAGCATTTCAAAGACCCATGAATGAAGGCATTGCATTACTCAACGCGATTCAGGATGTATATCTCTGCAAAGAGATAACAGTGGCATGATGCAATGAAGGAACTCGCGCGTTTATTCCCCTATCTCAAAAAGCACAGGCTCCGCCTATTGCTGGGTTTTTTGTTCGTTACCATTTCCAATATTTGCTCCACATCAGTTCCAAAATTCGTTGGTTCCATTGTTGATGGAATGCAAAAAACAACAATACAACAAGAAAGCGTAAACAACTCGATCGGCATCATACTTCTGTTGACAATCGGCTCGGGTTTCTTTATGTTTTTGACAAGAAAAACCATTATAGTGGCTTCAAGATTGATCGAATATGAATTGAGAAATGATTTGCTCGCTGCCCTGGAACGACAATCATTGTCATTTTATCATAAAAACTCAACGGGTTCATTGATGGCACTCACCACCAATGATATCTCAGCCATGAGAGAATTTCTTGGCCCGGCATTGATGTATTCTGCCAATACGCTAACTACATTCTCTTTCGCACTTGCTTTCATGAGCGCATTGAATCCCTCCATAACAATGATAGCTCTGCTTCCCCTTCCTTTTATGGCATTTTTAACTTATTTCATCGGGAAGAAAGTCCATGTGGGATTTCGTGATGTCCAAGAACAATTTTCAACGCTGACATCTCAGGCGCAGGAAGCATTCAGCGGAGTGAGGGTAATTCGAGCATATCGCCGTGAATCACATGAAACCAAAGAGTTTGAACAACATAGTTCACTGTATCAGCAAAGAAATATCCGACTCGCTTTTTTGCAATCATTGACCATGCCGTCGATGATGGCGCTTGTTGGTTTTTCAAATTTGCTTGTTCTCGGATATGGTGGTATGCTAGCAATTCAAGGCAAGGCAACCATCGGAGATTTATCTCAATTCTTCATCTATTTGAATCAACTCATTTGGCCCGTTGCCGCCATTGGTTGGGTCACCAATCTCATTCAAAGGGCTGCGGCTTCGGCTAAGAGAGTTGGAGACATCATGGACATGAGGTCAGACATCATGGATTCAAATCAGAGTATTGAATCTTCTCATGATGATTCAGGGATTGAGTTCCACCATGTTGGAATGAAGTATCCCGGAAGAACAATGCCAGCACTTCACGATGTGAGTTTTAGAATTCCAAAAGGCACATCACTTGGCATCGTGGGAGCAACAGGAAGCGGTAAATCAACGATAGCAGCTCTATTACCCAGATTGTTCGATCCCACAGAAGGATCAATCAGTATCGATGGAGTTGAAGTGCGATCAATGCCACTTCAAACACTTCGTTCCAAAATTGGCTTGGTTCAACAAGAAGCATTTCTCTTTTCTATGTCACTTGCTGACAATATACGTTTCGGAAAACCTGATGCTACCCTTATTGATGTGCAAATAGCGGCAGAATTGGCAGGACTTGCAGAAGATATTGGAACATTCCCAAAAGGATATGACACGATTGTCGGAGAAAGGGGCATCACTTTGTCCGGCGGACAAAAGCAAAGAACAGCAATCGCAAGAGCAATCATCAGAAACCCTGAAGTTCTCATATTTGATGATGCATTTTCTGCTGTTGACACTGCAACTGAAGAGCATATCATTCGTGGTTTATCGCAGATCATGGAAGATCGCACAACACTCATCATAGCGCATCGTATTTCTACGGTTGCATTATGTGATACCATCATTGTTCTTGATCGCGGAAAGATCGTTGAAAAAGGAACTCATGAAGATTTGATTTTCTTAAGAGGTATCTATTTCAGCATGTATCAAAGACAACAATTGGAAGAAGAATTCAAACATTATTCGACAGAGATTTCGGAGACACAGCAATGAAACTCTCCATAGTCATTCCAATGTACAATGAGGAGGGCATCGTCCATGCACTCTTCCAAAGACTCGAACATACGAAAGCATTATTCAATCGAAAATTTGGAATGATGCCTTCTGATATTGAAATCATTTTCGTCAATGATGGTTCGTCCGATGGCACCTTTGATGCATTAAAAACATTATGCACTGAAGAAGCAAATTATCAATTATTGAATTTGTCTCGCAATCATGGACATCAGATTGCCATCACTGCCGGAATAGATTTGGCCAAGGGTGATGCCGTTGCCGTGATAGATGGTGATTTGCAGGATCCACCTGAAACAATTGTCGATCTCTATGGTAAAATGCAAGAGGGATTCGATGTTGTCTATGCCGTTCGCAAAAAACGCGAAGGAGAAACTCCATTCAAATTATTCACCGCAAAATTGTTTTATCGATTGCTCAAAAAATTGACCAATGTTGAAATTCCCGTGGACACTGGTGATTTCCGCATCATGAGCAGAAGAGTGGTTGCGGTTTTGACATCCATGAATGAACGACATCGATTCATTCGCGGAATGATCAGTTGGATTGGGTTCAATCAAACAGGATTGGAATATGAGCGACATGAACGCCATTCCGGAGAAACCAAATACACTTTATCGAAAATGATAAAGTTCGCATTTGATGGAATCACTTCATTTTCATCAATACCATTAAAACTTGCTTCCTATTTGGGAATCATAACCGCAATGTTTGGTTTTCTATACAGTCTGTATGTTGTGATTCTTAAACTATTCATACCAAAAGCGAATATTGAACTCGGTTGGGCTTCCATCATCATTTTCATTTTGCTTCTTGGTGGAATTCAACTTCTTGCACTTGGAATGATTGGAGAATATTTAGGCCGTATTCACGATGAGACCAAATTCAGGCCTCTCTATATTGTTGAACAGATCTACAAAAAAGATGAGTGAATTCGATAAATATGCCAAAGACTATGATCAAATGCATGCCACAAATGTGCGGGCATCAGGTTATTCTCCGGCTTTTTTTGATGAGTATAAAGTTCAGGAAATTGCGAGACTGCTCCGTTCTCGAGATAAACAAAATTCACCCCTGCACATTCTCAATTTTGGATGCGGCATAGGAAAAAGCGAACAGTATCTTCATGCATATTTTCCCTATGCATCCATAGTTGCAGCCGATGTCTCGGCAGATTCCTTGGATATTGCACGCAAAAACAATGCAGGCCTTGATTGTGTTCGTTGGGAACTCATTTCGGAAACTGAACCCCTGGCATTCGGTGATACCTTTGATGTGGTTTTCATAGCCAATGTGTTTCACCAT
>JBJTFZ010000011.1:0-7784 GCA_046093685.1 bacterium | reverse complement strand
CGATGTGAACATGGATGAAGGAATGCTAGATTCCGAATATGCAATGCGAACATTGCTGAATCTCATTGCTGCAGAACCCGATATCGCACGCGTGCCCATCATGATCGATTCTTCAAAGTGGTCCGTGATTGAAGCCGGATTGCAATGCGTGCAAGGTAAAGGCATCGTCAATTCGATTTCTCTCAAAGAAGGTGAAGAAGCATTCATCTCCATAGCAAAGCATGTCCGTCGCTATGGTGCCGCTGTCATCGTGATGGCATTTGATGAGCAAGGTCAGGCGGATACCTATGAAAGAAAAATCGAAATTTGCTCACGCGCTTATCGCATCTTGACCGAAGTGGTGCATTTTCCTGCGGAAGACATCATCTTTGATCCAAATATCTTCGCCGTTGCTACAGGCATTGAAGAACATGCGAATTATGGATTGGATTATATCAATGCTACGGCATATATCAAGCAGCATTTGCCACTTGCAAAAATCTCCGGTGGTGTATCGAATCTCTCATTCTCATTCCGCGGAAATGAACCCGTGAGAAGAGCAATGCATTCTGCATTTCTCTATCATGCCATCAAAGCAGGCATGGACATGGGAATCGTGAATGCCGGACAAATCGACATTTATGATGATATTCCCGCAATGCTTTTGGAACTTGTTGAAGATGTGATCTTGAATCGCAGATCCGATTCCACTGAAAGACTTGTGGACTATGCGGAAAGACTCAAAGCAGAATCAACCGTTGAGAGTGGTCAGACGCAAGAAGTGCAGGCATGGAGAACATTTCCGATTGCAGAGCGTATTCATCATGCACTCGTGAAAGGTCTCGATCAGCATGTGAATGAAGACATGGAAGAAGCCCGCCAAACTTTCGGATCTCCGCTTGCCGTGATTGAAGGTCCGCTCATGGATGGCATGAATATCGTCGGTGAATTATTCGGTGCCGGAAAAATGTTTCTTCCACAAGTGGTGAAATCCGCACGCGTGATGAAAAAAGCGGTGGCGTATCTTACGCCATTCATGGAAGCAGAAAAAGAATTGGCAGGAATTGCATCCGCGCCAAATGGGACGATACTCATGGCAACCGTCAAAGGTGATGTGCATGATATCGGAAAAAATATTGTTGGCGTCGTACTTGGTTGCAATAATTATCGCGTTGTGGATCTCGGCGTGATGGTGCCTGCCGATCGCATACTCGATGAAGCAATCGCATGCAATGCCGATATAATCGGACTTTCCGGACTCATCACTCCATCACTCGATGAAATGGTGCATGTCGCAAAAGAAATGCAAAGAAGATCCATGAACATTCCACTCATGATTGGCGGAGCAACAACATCTCGCGTCCATACTTCCGTGAAGATCGCACCCGGATATGATGGATGCGTGATACATGTGCTTGATGCCTCAAGAGCGGTTCCCGTTGCAGGACAACTCATTTCCAAAGAACATCGTGATGCGTTCATCAATGATAATGCACAAGAACAAGAACGGATTAGAAATGACTATGCACGAAGAACTTCTGAAAAGCAATTGATTTCCATTGAGAAAGCACGATTGAATAAACTATCATTATTCAGTTAATACCATGAAATACCTCATACTTTGTTTGATACTCTGTACCATCACCATGAATGCTCAGCAATTTTCACCTCCTGCACATACTTCGAAACCAATTAAAGAACAATTGCATGGGGTTACACTCATTGATTCATATCGTCATTTGGAGGATAAAGAAAATCCGGAAGTGATTTCCTGGACAAAACAGCAACATGATGCAACAATGAAATATCTCAAAGAGACGGCGCCTGATATTTCAGGTTTGAATGATGAGATTCGAACATTGTTTGATCGTGAAGTAACATCACCACCAAGAATCAAAAAGGGAAGAGTGTTTTTCTCTCGAAGAAAAAAAGGTGAATCTCAATTCAAGTATTATACGCTTCTTGATGGCAAAGAACAATTGCTCTTTGATCCGATGAAACTTGATCCGGAAGGGAAGACATCCATTTCAGGTGTGGTGATCAATAAAGATGCATCGAAACTTGCGATTGCAACACAAACAAAAGGCGCGGAGATTACCGATTATCGTATCATCGATTCAAAAACGGGGCAACAAATCGGTGAGACATTAATCGGTATCAGTGGTTTTTCATGGAAGCAGGATGAAACAAAAGCATTCATCACGCCAAGAACCAAGGAATTGATTGAGAATCAAATACCGCTTGCTGTGTATGAGCATACGATGGGAAAGCCAATATCCGAAGCCATCAAATTGCTTGCAACGGATGATGCAAAAGACTTTGCCTCAATCTATGAACCGGAAGATGAATCAGTTCAGGTATGGAGCACGGGAGATTTTTACAGCAATACTGTATCATTCAGGAAGATTGGAAGTTCAGACAAACCACGCATGATCTATTCAAGCAAGAAATTCAAGTCATCACCTGAATTCCGAGGCGAGAGTATTTATTGGTTCTCCAATCATGAAGCACCGAATTTCTACATAGCAAAATCCACGATCGATAATCCTGAATTCGAAAAAGCAAGCATACTCGTACCCGAAGGCAAAACTGTCATTGAAGGATATGATGTGACGAGTACATATCTACTCGTTCAGGATAAAAAAGATGTGATGTCTCGCATCATGGTGCATGACTTGAATGGTGGATTCATCAAAGAATTGGCATTGCCTGAATTCGGAAATGTGGCCTCCATGAGTTATGATCGCGATGAGGACATTGTATATGTCGCCATTTCATCATTCACATCAACGCAAAAAATCTATAAGCTCAATGGCAAAACATTGGAATGGACATTCTTCTATCAAGATGAAATTCCAATGGATCTCTCAGATATTCATGCATCACTAGAATTCGTGGAGTCTAAAGATGGAGTGAAGATTCCGATGTTCATCGTCCATAAAAAAGACATCAAGAAAGATGGTAATAATCCTGTATTGATCACCGGCTATGGTGGATTCAATATCGGGATGAGTCCTGAATTCGTGGGATATAATGCATCCTTTTTGAAGCGTGGTGGAATATATGTTCGCGTTGGCTTGCGTGGTGGCAATGAATATGGAGAAGCTTGGCATTTGGATGGCATGCTAAAGAAAAAGCAGCATACATTTGATGACATGATTGCCGCAACTGAATGGCTCATCACGAACAAATATTCAAATTCGAATAGGATTGTCGCAAGAGGTGGATCCAATGGAGGTTTATTGATGGGTGCGATTGCAACACAAAGACCTGATCTCTATCGCGCGATCATTTGTCAAGTGCCACTGCTCGACATGATTCGTTATCACAAGTTTCGTATTGCTCGCTATTGGATTCCGGAATATGGTGATCCTGATAGAGCTGAAGACTTCGGAACACTCATTCAATATTCACCATATCACAATATCAAGGCAGGAGTCGAACTTCCTGAGATGCTTGTGAGCGTTGGTGAATTCGATATGCGTGTGGATCCATTGCATGGAAAGAAATTTGTTGCATTGGCTCAATCCAGACCGGAGCAACAAAAACCCATTATGCTTCATGTGGACTATGATGCAGGACATGGAACAGGAAAATCAATTGAGCAAATCATCGAAGACCAGGCATTTTTCTGGCGATATATTTTTAGTCGTTTGAACATGAAGTGAGACTCATCATGCGGAATATCATTTTCATCATAATGGTTTTTTGTGCAGTTGAAGCAATTGCCCAAAAGCCCAAAAACAAAAAAAACACTGAAGTGCAAAAAGAACTTCCGAAGCGCTATACCATGCGTTCGGGAGAACTCCTGATGTTTTCAGAAATGGATGGTATGCGCACGAAAATCACCGTTTCATTTGATAATCATGGAGCGCGTGAAGTGACCGAGTCAGTTGGTTATAGAGCAATTGAGAAAGACCTGAATCTCAAAGTACATTCGAAGAGCATCTTCATGAATGGAGTATTGACCACGATGGATTTGCAGGAGGGAACGGGAACAAGATATTCAGTCGGACAATTCGCCGATGCGGGAGGAATCAATTTCTCTACAATCACAGATAGCATGAAAAAAGAAATCGGACTTGAGAAATCAAACAAGACAGATACCGTTTTGGGATATGTCTGTGATGTCTGGACAATCGCGCATCCTACCATTCCATTTTCCGGAACATATTCCGTTTGGGGGAATCTGGTATTGAAAAGTGAAACGATGACGAATGGAGTTCCTATGAAAACTTATGCCGTGAAAATTGAGGCCAATAAACCCCTCGATGAATCTCTTCTATCAATTCCTGATGATATTGTTTTCAAGAAGCCGGGTGAATGATTATTTCTGATTGAGATGTTTGGGATGCACGAAAAGAAAACCGAATTCCTCAGCTCCTTCTTTGGTGATGGTTTTATGATGAAGGAGATGTGCTTTTCGTAATGCCTCTGCATAGCGTCCTTTCATGCGGATGCCAAGCTTCACTCTGCGATGAACGATGATGTCATGCGCAAAGAAATACAATACTCCATAGACACTGATGCCGATGCCAATCCAAAAGAGGGGAGTGAATCCATCGATACCCAAAACGATGGAGATGATTGAGACGAGGCCGAACACAATTCCAAACACATCATTCAATTCAAAGCGACCATGCAGAGGAGCATGATGCGGTTTGTGAATGAACCACAGTGGACCATGCATCAGGAATTTATGCGAAAACCATGCAATACATTCCATGCCAATCACGGTTGCAATGATGATGCCGAATATTTCAAGGATTGTCATTAGAGAAAATCGATGATATCATGTCTGGAAAGCACGCCCGACAAAGAACCATAATCCGAAACCAAAATGGCATGATGCGTTTTAAGCAATGCAATTGCGCTGTGCACATCCTCACTTGCATCAAGAATCGGCATAGGTTCTTCTTGAACTGTTTTAACGGTGGAAGAAAGCAAGGATCTATCTGCGATGACTTTTGCCATGAGTTTATTCTCGCGCAATGTGCCTACCGAAATACCATTGTCAAGAACGGGGATTTCAGAGATTTCATATTCTTGCATGAGATGCAATGCTTCTTCAATCGTGGCATCAGGACCGATGCTAATCAGCGAGGGAATTCCTTTTGCATTTGATTTCACAGCCAATGCAGTTTTTACGGTTAAGCGCTCATCATCCAATAAATGTTGTTCTTTGAGCCATTCATCGGAATGATGTTTCGTAAGATATCGCTCGCCCGTATCACAAATGATGGCAACGACCACATCATCCTTGGTGAGTGTTTTTCCAAGTTTCAATGCAGCCGCAACATTCATTCCACTTGAGCCACCGCAAAAGATGCCTTCTTCGCGGGCAAGTCTGCGAGCGGTGTTAAAGGATTCTTTGTCATTGATGTTCATCACATCATCTATCAGTGAAATATCAAGATTTCCGGGGATGCGTTCTTGTCCAACACCTTCAACAAGATAGGGAAGTGCTTCCACCACACGACCTGTTTCTTTGAATGTTTTGATGCATGAACCAACGGGATCCGCGGCAATGACTTTTACATGTGCATTCTGTTGCTTGAGATATCGAGCAGTACCGGTGATGGTTCCACCAGTTCCGATGCCTGCAATGAAATGCGTCACTTTGCCATCGGTATCATTCCAAATTTCGGGACCTGTGGTGGCTTCATGAATGGCAGGATTCGCATAAAAATCATATTGATTCAACATCACCGCATTTGGAATTTCTTGAGCGAGTCTTTGCGCAGTATTGAAATAATATTCAGGTGAACTAGCTTTTGCAGCGCTTGAAACGATGAGCACATCCGCACCGAGTGCTTTGAGATAGCGCACGCGTTCTTGAGAAGCTTTGTCCGTCATCACGAATAGGCATTTATATCCTTTCAATGTTGCAGCCAGTGCAAGACCAATCCCAGTATTACCGCTTGTAGGTTCGATGATGATTCCACCGGGTTTTAGCAGTCCATCGCGTTCTGCGGCTTCAAGCATGGCGATGCCAATGCGATCTTTGACTGATCCACCCGGATTACGACTTTCCAATTTCACATAAATGGTCGCAGGGATGTCTTTTGCGATTGCATTGAGTTTTACAAGTGGAGTTTTGCCAATGAGGCCGAGAACTGAATCATGTACATTCATAAGGATTTAATGCTATTGTTAATGCACAAAGATAGGGATTCTGTCCGCAAGAACGAGATTAGAAGGAAAGGCCGAATATTCCTCGGATTCCAATGAATGTGAGCGCGAGGTCTTGTATTTTTACCATTGAAGTCATGGGTATTGCCACATATCCCTCAAAACCGAGATGAAGGGGTCCGAAACCGAATTGCCATCCGAGTCCGGATTCAAAGGACATACGCAAGCGATTGACTTCATTGATGAATGGACGAGATTGCAATGTTGCGACATTTGATCCCGAGGCATATCGAATCTCATCTTTCCCTTGCAAGATGAAAGATTGATGTTTGAGGTCTGAATCTAGAACATAACCGACATTCACTCCACCGAAGACGGAATAATGCGAGTAAGTTTGTTGTCCGAATGTTTCAAGATATACTCCATATATCGGCAACTCGATTGACACATTTCCGATCAATGAGGTTTCGATGATACTTACCGCATGCAATTCCAGCATGTCGGATAGTGATCCTTGCATATTCAGATAGGGTGACTTCACTTCGGAAAAATACATGCCGGTCGCATTTCGAATGCCGAGTCCGATGCGCATGATGGAATGAAGTTCTGATATCGAAAATCTTGCTCGAAGTGCTCTATAGGCATATTCTTCTTCAAGCATTTCTTCATCGGATTCTTCAGTGGAAAATGACTGAAGCGGAATGCGATCATCCACTGAATGATGAGTGGTATTCTGAAATATCAAATTGGGTACACCGAATAATGATCCGGATATCGGCATTGTTCCATGAAATATGCCTGAATGAAACACCAAACCATCGGAACCGATTAATTCAATTGATCTGAATGAACCGGGATGTGGAAACCAACCCGAAGAGACCATCACATCTGTTTCAACCGAAAAAGAGTCGGGTGACAATGCTTCCAGATCAAGTTTTGGTATGCGTTTTTTCACGGAATCTTGTTCCATGCCAAACATCGAAGCACTCATCAAGAGGATGATGAAGAAGAATCTCATGGCGACACATTCCATAATGTGTGGAATATGCCTTGCTCAGTGATCAAGCGCATGCCATAGACACCGGGATGATAGGTATATGCATTTGGAATGAATCGAAATATATGTCTGCCGGCATTTTGCAATATGGAAAACTCTTCAAGGATGCGTCCATCAAGCGTGATGATGGATATAGTGACCATGCCCTCTTTATCAAGCGTATATGTCCATTCGGTTGCTTCGCCACGCATTACGGGATTTGGTACATTCGCAGACAAAGTACTGAAACGAATATAGGGAAGAGGAGATTGATTCGATGAAATGCGAATGGTGAGTGATGTGTCTATGTATGTTGAATCATTCTTGAATCCTTGTAATTGGATCACCGAAGAACTATCTGATCCTGAAAGTGCAAGACCATGAAAGCGTATCATTCCGCTTCCATTTCCAATCCACTCGATGCTGTCGGTTCCGATGCGAGTGAATGTTTGCGAATTTCCACCAATGCTGATTGTATCAATATAGAACACTGTTGGGTTGGACACCTTTATGGCATATCGCATGGAATCTTGATTGACAATCATTGCATCCACTATGCCTCTTTGGCCAACTTGAATGGGCTGTTGAGCTGTGGCATGTTCGAACATGCATATCAATATGAAAAGCAATGCTATCA
>JBJTFZ010000010.1:0-8826 GCA_046093685.1 bacterium | reverse complement strand
GAGTTATCACAATCTCATTTTGTGAATACTCGGTGCCCCTTGTTCTCTTGATATAATCAGCAACCGCTTGACGAGCTTCAGGTAATCCAGCGGAAGGGCCATAATGCGTGAACCCATCGTCGAGCGCTTTTTTTGCGGCATCAATAATATTTTGAGGAGTGTCAAAATCAGGCTCGCCGATTTCGAGGTGAACAATACTTTTTCCCTGAGCTTCCAGTGCTCTGGCGCGAACAAGTACTTCGAATGCTGTTTCTGTGCCAAGTCTGGAAATTCTTTCTGCAATATGCATCATGCTGTATATTCCGAGTGGTGAATCAATGTGATGAATGTCCGAAAATCGCATTCGCAATCGACAAAATTCCGGAAGGCATGATGCCAAGAATAATGACGCCTGCAATTGTTATTATGAGAGACATTCCGGAAAGGCCAAGGTCTGTGTCAGGCATTTCTTTTTCAGAATCATTGAAATACATTTTCACGATGAGTCCGATATAGAAATACACGGAGATGATTGATGACAATACAGCAATGATGGTGAGCCACAAATATCCTGCATCTATTGCTGCAGTGAAAAGATAGTATTTCCCAAAAAACCCGGCAAAGGGAGGTATGCCTGCAAGTGAGAACATGAATATTGTCATGAAAGCAGCCAATACAGGATGCTTTTTGCTCAACCCAGCATAATCTGCAATTTCGAGATGTTCCTCTCCACGACGCTCAAGCAAACCTACGATGATGAATGATCCGATTTGCATGAACATATATGAAGTAAGATAAAACATGATTCCGCTATATCCGGCTTGCGACCCTGCAACCAATCCCATCATGAGATATCCCGCATGTGCCACGGAAGAAAATGCCAGCATGCGTTTGATATTCGTTTGAGCAAGAGCGCTGATATTTCCGATAAGCATCGTGGCTGCGGACAATACGGCAAATGTCATTTGTAATTTCGCAGTTGCTGCAGGCATGAGAACCATGATCATCGGCATGAAGGCAGCAAATGCAGCTGCTTTCCCCGCGGTACTCATGAATGCCGTTACGATTGTGGGCGCACCTTGATACACATCAGGAGCCCATTGATGAAAAGGAAATGCTGCTGCTTTGAAACTCAAGCCTATAACCATGAGAGCAATTCCTATGGGGAGCAATGAAGCCAAAGGCAATGAGCCTCGAGTGATGTTCATGGCAATATGATTATAGTCCATGCTACCCGTTGCGCCATAAATCAAAGCCATTCCATAGACAAGGAATCCGGTTGAGAAAGCCCCGAGAAGAAAATATTTCAATGAAGATTCAACAGATGCGATGGAACTGCGCATATATCCGGACAAGACATAAAAAACGACGGACATGATCTCAATTCCGATGAACAATGTCAGCAGATTATTGGAATGTCCAATAAGCATCATACCACCAATGGCGAATAACACCAAAGAATAGAACTCATCATGTTCAATGCCTTCTCTTTGTAGATATGTTCTCGCGGCAAATATGGTGAGAAGTCCGCCCAATGAGAACAGCACATCAAAGTATGATGCAAATCCTCCACCGGTTACCATTCCATTGAATCCAATCCCATGCTGACCAAAAGTTCCAATGGCCAAGATTCCGGAAACAATCAATGTGATCACACTGAACAAGAATGTTATTCGCGCACTGTTCTTGATCAATGCATCCACAACCATCGCAATGATTGCCATTGCAGACAAGAATGTAAATGGTGCGGTCAACAATAAATCTTGAATCATTCCTCTATTCCTTGGTTATTTCTCTGTGTAAAGTTGTTGTTGATCATGCCTTGACAGGTCGCAGCATGACGGTTCCAACGCGATATGATTCACCCGTGGAACCATCCGTGGTTTTACGGCGGATCATCGCTTCACCGGTTTCCGGATACAATGCCTCAACATTGTATAAAACATCTTCTGTTACTGTCATTGCAAATTCAACCGTATCTCCAACGCGAACATGCTTCCATTGATCGGTTGTGTCATGACCATTCTTCTTCCAGTCATATGGTCTTTCAAATATCTTTTTCAAAAGATTTGCCATGCGTAATTTCCTTGGTGATTCTAATCAATGACCGGATGTATGTTTTACTTGCTCATCAACATGTTGAGCTTTGATTTTGGGGTATGCTGATGTACCAAGAACTGTCTTTTCAATTGAACCAACCAATGTTTGAGCATATAATTCGGTTCTTGAAAGGAATGTTTTTGGATACACACCAATCCAAACAATAAAAATGACAAGTGGCACCAATTGCCAATATTCACTTTTCGTGAGATCTGTCAATCCATGATTTTTGGGATTGTCATTTGTTCCAAACATCACACGCTGGAACATCCACAATAAATATACCGCCGCAAAAATTACTCCTGAAGCACTGAAAATACTGAACCATGGATTGTTCAAAAACTTTGATTGGAAAGATCCAAACAATGTGAGGTATTCACCCACAAACCCATTCAAACCGGGGAGTCCGACAGATGCCATCATTGCAATGGTGAACATCACTGCAAATTTGGGCATCACCTTGGTGATACCACCAAAATCTGAAATCTCGCGAGTGTGTCGACGCTCATACAAAACTCCAACGCAAAGGAAGAGCATACCTGTTGACAAACCGTGATTGACCATTTGTATGATTGCTCCCTGTATTCCTTCTGGTGTGACGGACACAATGCCAAGCACAACAAAACCCAAGTGGCTCACAGAAGAATATGCAACCAACTTTTTGATATCTGTTTGTACCATCGCCACCAATGCTCCATAGATTACTCCGATGACGGAAAGCCATGCAATCGGATGAGCAAACAGATGCAATGCTTGCGGGAATAATTCCAAATTGAATCTAATCAAACCATATGTACCCATTTTAAGCAATACACCTGCAAGAATGACGGAGCCAGCAGTTGGCGCCTGGACGTGGGCATCAGGCAGCCATGTATGAAATGGAAACAAAGGCACTTTGATACAAAATGACAATGCAAATGCCAAGAACAACCACATCTGCACATCGAGAGGAATTCCCGGTGCTAGTTGCTTCAAAATCAAAAAGTCAGTGGTGAAATGTCCGCCGGGAGTCCATTTTGCATAGAGCCCCATCCACACGATCGCCACGAGCATGAGCAATGAACCAACAAGTGTATATAGGAAGAATTTGACTGCAGCGTAAATTCTGTCTTTCCCTCCCCAAATACCAATCAAGAAATACATTGGTATGAGAATCAATTCCCAGAATACATAGAAAAGCATTGTATCAAGAGAAAGGAACACTCCGAGCATTCCGAATTCCAAGAGCAACATCATGGCATAATATTCTTTGAGCCTTTTCCCAATAGGCTCGAATGAAGCCAAAATACTGATGGGCATGATGAATGTGGTAAGCACTACGAGCAATAATGACATCCCGTCAATTCCAATTCTAAATCCTGAATCCAAAGATGGAATCCAAGGAATATTGGTATAGAATTGAAATCCGTCCAATCCATCATTGAACATGAACCAAAGCGGAAGCGAAGCAAAGAATGTCAACAGAGAAAAAATCAATGTGACATATTTAATAGCCTTCTCTTGTGCTCTGTCAATGAAGAGTATCGAGAGAAATCCCAATAGTGGCAGGAACAATGGTAAAAACAATAATCCTGCGGAATCAGTATGTGGCATGCTTTACTCTAAAGAACTGACAAAAGATTGAAAAATATCATGGTACAATATACCGTGCTCATGAAGCTCATTGCCCCATGGTGTAATACGGAGAAATCATCAGATAAACTATTACGCCTGTAATCGTGACATATAACCACAATGGCAATGTCCAACGAGCAATTTTTTTGTGCAAAGGAAATTCGGATCTCCATGCTCTGAGCAGCGTGAAAAGCGCCAATGGCACTATCAAGGCAGCCAAAACAATATGAGATATCAGAATTGAAAAATACACTGCCTTGATAAATCCTTCACCACCGAAAGAAGTGGAAGGAGCTTGAGAATGATATGTCACATATGACAACAGGAACAAAATGGATAGTCCAAATGCACTCATCATCATCATTCTATGGGCAGCGATATTTTTATTCCGAATGAATACATATCCGAGTGTCAGCAAAACTGTACATGTAGAATTGACATATGCATTCAATCTGGGGAGCATCATGACATTCAGTCCTTCGATTGTTATGGCTTGAGGAACATAAATCAAAAATGCCACAAGAATGACAACAACTATCGAAATGGAATAAATCATGAGCGAGATTGTTTTTTCACTTATCGAGTGCAATACACCGCCGGAAGGTGGATGTTGATTGGAATTCATCATGCTATCATCATCCATGCTATTATTCCAACAATCCCCACGAGCATGAGTAGCGCATAATTCTGAGCTATGCCTGTTTGAATTTTTCGGAGAGATTCAGCCCAAACTGCTATCGAACGAGCACTTCCATTCACAATGCCATCAATCACTTTCACATCAAATATCTTCCAAAGAGCTTCGAGTGACATTGTATATGTTGGACGAACAATCACTGCATGATAGATTTCATCAACCCAGTATTTATTCCAAAGCAAAGAATAGAGTCCTTTATTTTTCGCAGCAAGTTCATCAGGTTTTGAAGATGATTTCTTATACAGTGAAGTTGCAAGCAGGATTCCAAGAATTGCCACTCCGAGAGAACCAGCCATCAAACCCCATTCAAGCGTCAGAGAATGCGCATGCTCGGGATGTCCTTTTGCAAGGATTTCATGTGCATTGTGAAAAATGGGATGCAACCAATGTTCAAGAATATTGATATCGGCACCGAAAGACAAAGCCTTCGGTATTCCCAAGAATCCTCCCAACACGGAGAGAATTGCAAGTATCCACAAAGGAATAGTCATAGATGCAGGTGATTCATGGGGATGCACATGATGATGATCAAATCTTTCCTCGCCATGGAATGTGAGATAAAGCAATCGAAACATGTAAAATGCGGTGCAAAGTGCAGCCAATACTCCGGCTCCCCATAAAATCGGACTACCATTCAAAAAGGCATACCAAAGAATTTCATCCTTTGAAAAGAATCCGGAAAATGGGAAAATACCTGCAATCGCAATGGTGCCTAGAAGGAATGTGAAATATGTTTGAGGCATGTGCTTTTTCAAGCCACCCATTTTCTGAATGTCTTGCTCCTCATGCATTCCATGTATCACGGATCCCGATCCCAAGAACAATAATGCTTTGAAGAAAGCATGTGTCATCACATGGAATACGGCAGCAGTGTATGCGCCAACACCAAGGGCCACAAACATGAATCCGAGCTGACTGACTGTTGAATAAGCAAGAACTTTCTTGATGTCATTTTGTACAATCCCAACCGTCGCGGCAATCAAAGCGGTAGTGATGCCAATCCCTGTTATCACCGCCATGGTTGTATGAGACATTGCAAACAATGTTGAATTTCTCGCAATCAGAAAAATACCGGCTGTGACCATCGTTGCGGCGTGAATCAAAGCAGAAACTGGCGTTGGGCCTGCCATCGCATCAGGAAGCCAAACTCCTAGTGGAATTTGAGCAGATTTACCAGTGCAACCCAAAAAGAGCAATAATGTGATTGCGGTAATCAAGCCCGCATCAACTCCCTGCGTTGCAGCCATCATGTTCACTGTTGAATATTCCAATGAACCAAATCGCCAAAAGATCAAGAACATCGCGATGAGCACACCGAAATCGCCAATACGATTCACGATGAATGCTTTCTTGGCAGCATCTCCCGTCCACACAATGTGCGAACCTTCGAATGTACGGTCATACCAAAATCCTATCAAAAGATACGAACATAAGCCCACACCTTCCCATCCCAGGAATGTCAGCACAAAATTGTTTGCCAATACAAGATTCAACATCATGAACACGAACAAATTCAAATAGGCAAAGAAGCGTGGAAAGCTTTTGTCTCCATGCATATAACCAATTGAATAAATGTGAATCAGTGTTCCGATTCCGGTGATGATGAGCGTATACAGGATGGATAATTGATCGACCTGATAGGCAATGTCAATTGACAATGCACCGGTATGAATCCAAGGGAAAAGTCGGATGACATGCGTTCTTGCTTCGGGTGCTTCTCCAATCAATTGCAGGAAAATTCCAACAGCAACCAAGAATGCGCCCCCAACCGCTGCACTGGCAATGCCACCAATGAGTTGTTCATTGCGTAGTTTCTTCCCAAAGAAACCAATAATGAAAAAACCGATGAGTGGAAAGAGAGGAATGAGGTAGATCAACTCAGCCATATAAAACACTTAAAGTTAATGTAATCAAATGTGGATGTCATGCTTCAGAGATGACATGTTCAATAGGCAAATCTATATTTCGAAAACCGACGCGCATTTCTGCGTCAACAGACAACATGGAATTACGCTCAACCTTCATCCATTCCGAACGTTTCGAAGTGAATGGTTCGGACGCTATCACAATTGCTTGAGGTTTACCGGTACCGGGCTCCATCATACATGACTCGCCTCTGCAATGATATTCTTTTCCATACATGTAATACATGGAAGCAGGTTGCACACTGTGATTGGTGGTATATCTCACCGCGATCAAATTTTGGCCATCAGTAAGACATGCATTGATATATGAATGCTGTGTGATGGATGCTTCCTGCAGAATATCGCTCAAGTCAATCAATGCTTTTTCAAAAGCACTGATCAATTGCTCACATCCAATTTCTCGATGTGGATCTTCTAAATGATGCAAGATCAATCCAAACAGGTGTTCTGAATCCGTAGAACCGGAAATTGCATCATAAGCAGAATCATTCAATCTTCTGAGAAGAGTTCTGCGAATCTCTTTGAATCCGCCAATCACTCCATTGTGCATGAACATCAATCTGCCACATGTGAATGGATGAGAATTATACTCTTCAACAGGCATGCCGGGTGATGCAGCTCGAATATGAGCAAACATCGCAGGGGCATGAATTTTTCTTGCGAGATTTCTGAGATTTTGATCGCTCCATGCCGGCTTTATACTACGGAAAACACATGGTTCAGCATCCAGATTAGGAGCATACCATCCGATTCCAAAGCCATCGCCATTCACCTGGGCACTCATTTCGCCTGCATTCACGCTTTGTGCGGAAATCAGCGAATACCTCGGCTTATACAGCAGGTCGTCCGCCAATACCGGACTCCCCAGATATGCGACAAATCTGCACATACGGAAATTCTCGCTTAAAAAGTGCCTAAAAATACGAAAGAGCCAACACTTCACCAACCACGGAATGGCATCAATCGTCCTTCATTGCAGGTTGGAAAGAAAGTTTTCCACAGTTTTTCAACATCAAAAAAAAATCCGCTTGATTCAAAGAATCTAAGCGGATAAGACGGAAGTCTTTGTTGTTCAAGCAGCTTGCTTGTCAACACAGTATGTTTCATAGACGCCATCGAGCAATAAATTCAATGCATCTGCAGCTTCGCGAGCGGCATCAAGGGCAATGATTTTTTGATCATCTGTTGTGCAAAGACGAACAAGTGCATCCCGAGTGACTTGTCTGTGAATAATATCAGCATCTTCATGCACCTCAAAGAACACAAGCGCATCTTCACAGTCCAAATTATATTTGTTCTTCAAACCTTCAATCTTGGTTGTGCAGATTTCAGGAATTTGTGATTCATAAGCATACAAAGCAGCAAGACCTTCAGCCGGATTGTCTTTTCCTGCGAGTTCTTTGAGAATCTTGACTGATTGCTTTGTGTGCGGAAGATACTTGCGAGACATCATTTCTTCCCTGCTAATGCCGAGCGAATCACCAAAGCGACGCCAGAGTTCAGGGTGATTATTTGGTCCATGCTCCTCTTCTATCAAGTTTTCAAGCAACATTTGGCGCACTTCCATGTCATCACACTTGGAATGTGTGGCACTGACATATGTTGGGAAATGATGCACTTGTTGATAATATTCAAGGGCATATTCACGCAACATTTGAATGGTCAAATCGCCCGTGTTCCACATTTGATAAAAAGGATGCTGGAGCATGTGACGCTCATTGATGATTGCATCGAGTTTTTGGAGAAATTCTTCATTTGTCATGATTATGTCCTGAGAAAAATTTGATCATGAATATTGGTCGACAAAAATAGTGTTTTTTCGTAGTTTACTCTTATAATTTTTCCTTAATCTATAGGTGCCTCATGGGTATCACAAGAAGAACCCTCCTTGGCTTGGGAATAGCCGGTATAACCGCAAAGCCGAGCTTTGGAAAAAATATATTCGATGCCCTTGAACGCCCCCAAGATTCAATCGGTTCCTCCTCGGGCATGAAAGTGATATCTACATGGCCATTTGGTCTGGATGCCAATGCAAAAGCCATGGAAGTGATGTTGGGCGGAGGAACTTCATTGGATGCTGTGGAGCAAGGTGTGAAAATCACCGAAGCGGATCCGACGGTCACCTCTGTTGGATATAATGGAAGTTTGGACCGCGATGGTCGACTGACTTTGGATGCTTGCATCATGGACCACCGGGGAATGTGTGGATCAGTTGCATGCCTTGAGCACATAAAACATCCCATTTCTGTTGCCAGAGCCATTATGGAAAAAACTTCTCATGTGATGCTTGTTGGCTCCGGGGCATTGTCATTTGCCGAATCACAGGGGTTTATCCGCGAGAACATCGTCACAGAGGATGCATTAAAACGATGGAATGATTGGAAATTGTCCAAGCAGTCACCCCCACCCACCCCTGAAAATCATGATACCATTGGTTTACTCGCAATAGATGCTCAAGGCAATTTGTCCGGAGCCTGCACAACGAGCGGTTTGTCATATAAATTACCCGGA
>JBJTFZ010000009.1:0-6336 GCA_046093685.1 bacterium | reverse complement strand
TCATGGCAGCTAAGAAAACGAAATATATTTTTATTTCCGGAGGCGTCCTTTCATCACTGGGGAAAGGTATAGCATCTGCTTCACTCGGCTTATTGTTAAAGCAAAGAGGCATGTCTGTCACAATAATGAAATTCGATCCATATATCAATGTTGATCCAGGAACAATGAATCCGCAACAGCATGGAGAAGTCTATGTAACGGATGATGGAGCTGAATGCGATTTGGATCTTGGGCATTATGAACGGTTTCTGGATGTTGATGGCACAAGAGCAAATTCTGTTTCTTCAGGACAAGTCTATTTTGAGGTAATTCAAAGAGAAAGGCAAGGACAATATCTTGGCAAAACTGTTCAAGTCATTCCTCATATCACCGATGAGATCAAGCGAAGAATGACCATTTATGATAAAATGTTCGACATTGTCATAATCGAAATTGGTGGAACCGTCGGTGATATCGAATCCCTTCCCTTCATGGAATCCGTTAGACAATTATGCATGGAGAGAGGTCCCAAGAGCACATTGAACATACATTTGACATATGTTCCGTATATCAAATCTGCAGGTGAATTGAAAACAAAACCCACTCAGCATTCAGTGAAAATGCTCATGGAGATGGGTATTCGTCCGGATATTTTATTGTGCAGAACAGAGCAAACAATCACAAAAGAACTGAAAAGCAAAATCGCTTTGTTTTGCAATGTGGAAGAAGATTCCGTCATCGAAGTTCTTGATGCAGATACAATTTACGAGGTGCCAATGAGTTTGGCCAAGAGAAATCTTGACCAAATAGTCCTGCGGAAATTCGCTGTTTCTCCGGGCAAAATTGATATGGACACTTGGACGAAGTTCGTAAATCGAATAAAGCAACCCAAGCATGAAGTAAATATTGCCTTGGTTGGCAAATACAATCAAGTCAAAGACTCTTATAAGAGCATTCTCGAAGCATTTGTTCATGCAGGTGCCATTAACAATGCGAAAGTGAATATTACCTGGATTGATTCTGAAACAATTACAAGAGCCAATGTCGGATCAGTGCTCAAAGGGATGCAGGGCATTCTGGTTGCTCCCGGTTTCGGTTCTCGTGGCATCGAAGGAAAGATTGAAACAATCAGACATGCACGAGAACAAAAGATTCCTTTCTTTGGGATTTGCCTCGGCATGCAATGCGCGGTCATTGAATTTGCAAGAAATGTGGCAGGAATCAAAGATGCTCATTCTGCAGAATTCAAGAAAGGCAAAGATCTCGTCATCCATTTGATGTCCTCTCAAAAACAGGTCACAGACAAAGGCGGAACAATGAGACTTGGATCTTACCCTTGTTCCTTGAGAAAAGGAACCATTGCACATGCCGCTTATGGAGCCGATTCAATTAATGAGAGACATAGACATCGCTATGAATTCAACAATGCCTACAGAAAAACTCTTGAAGATCATGGTATGAAATTGAGTGGTGTATCCCCTGATACGACTTTGGTGGAAATCATTGAATTGAAAAATCATCCATGGTTTGTAGGCGTGCAATTCCATCCGGAGTATAAATCAAGGGCAGTGAAGGGACATCCATTGTTCATAAGTTTTGTGAAAGCAGCATTGCAGAAAAAATAATTTCAACGAAATGCCTGACCTTTCCATTCCACTTCTTTCTTGAACAAAAGGAGTGCAACCATTATCTCAATGAACATCATGAAGATCATACCCGGAATAAGCCATGGTAATTGCTTCAACCGCTTCAATGCTTGAAGGGTGGGAAATACAATTATGCAATCCCCGATGATTCGTATTCCCAAAATAGAAATCACCCCGTAATAATCTCCATTGATTCCTGAAAAGAGCAATCCTCCCCAAAAAAGAAAGGCAAAAAACACAAAAAGGTGTTTTTTCCAGCCAAGGGCTTCTGATCCACGCACCCAGCGATGTTGCTGACTCACAAATGCATTCCAATCTTTGCATGGCATGGTACTAACGGCATTTGAAGCCGAAATTGGATAGAGTATCGTTTTACCACTTTGTGCAACGGTCTGCAAAAGTAGCAAATCCTCTGTCACTGAAAACGGTATTCTCTCATACCCTCCGACTGCATCATATACTTCACGACGGAGTGAAAGATTATTCCCGAAGCACCCAAGTGGCTGTCCCAAAGCCATACCTGCGGATGCCAATGTATGATTCATCATCCATTCCATATCCTGCAAATGATGAAATATCGTAGTGGCTTTGATAGTGGTCAAACCGGCAATCATACCAATCGCAGGATCATGATATGCATTCCGCACGGTATGAATCCAATGAGCAGGAAATGTGCAATCTGCATCGCTCATCATGATGATGTCACCGGTTGATGCCAATATACCGGCATGCAAGGCTCCGGGCTTGCCCCGAAGATTACCTGTTCTTTCTTCAGTGAGTTGAATGCCCTTGACCCTTTGATCCATATTTGAATAGTGATTAATGATTTCACCTGTACCGTCTGATGAACGATCATCAACGATAATGAATTCAACATTTGTTTCATCTTGTTCAATCAGTGAATTCAAACACATTGAAAGTTGTTCTTCCTCATTCCTGGCTGGAATGATCACGGAAATCTTTTGGGTATTATTGGGGTAGGAAGTGGATCCGATTTTTCGTGAACGAGCGGCACCAAGAGCAAAAATCAATGTTTTTGCTCCAAAAAGTAACAATACTAGATCGACCAAAGACATGTGATCGCTCAGGGAAACAAATTGTGAAATTCACGCGAGTATTATGAGCCAATACCTGTAGCGAGTCTTCCAATGCTATGATACTCGAATCCTTCAGAGGCAATGGTTTCAGGATCGAACAAATTTCTACCATCGAAAATGAGGGGGGTTTTCATCGCACTGCGTAGAACGGAAAAATCCGGTTTTCTGAATTCATTCCATTCAGTTGCGATAATCAATGCATCTGCATCCTGAAGTGTGTCATATGCTGAGGCACCATACTGAATAGAATCCGAATAAATCATTCTTGTATTTGGCATTGCCTCCGGATCATATGCAGAAACATGCGCTCCCATTTCGAGTAGGCGGTCGATAATTGAATATGCAGGTGCTTCTCTCACATCATCTGTATTCGGCTTGAAAGACAATCCCCAAAGGGCAATCTTGGCACCTTTAATTGTAGGGACTCTTGAAATGACCTTTTCAACGAAACGATGAATCTGGCGAGCATTCGCTTCTTCAACTGCATGAATGATACCCAATGGAGTACCAACGGCATCAGTGGAATGAAGAAGAGCCTTGACATCCTTTGGAAAACAACTTCCACCATATCCAATACCGGCAAACAGAAAACGCTTTCCAATTCTTGAATCAGATCCAATGCCGATTCGAACATTCTCAATATCTGCGCCAATGGTTTCGCAATAGGCAGACAATTCATTCATGAATGAAATACGCATTGCCAAAAAGCAATTAGCGGCATATTTGGTAATCTCCGCACTTTTCTCATCCATCACATAAATTGGATTACCACTTCTCAAGAATGGTTCATATAAATCTCGCATGATGTCTTCGACTTTCTCATTGGAAGTGCCCACCACAACTCTGTCAGGCTTCATGAAATCTTCAACAGCAAAGCCCTCTCTGAGAAACTCCGGATTACTTACTACTTCAATGTCATGACCGGGAGCTGCATTTCGACATATGCTTCGCACTTTGTCTGCCGTGCCAACAGGCACGGTACTTTTATTCACCAGAATCCGCAAACTTGTGATTTGTTCTTTTTTAATGATTTCAGCGATATTCCTTGCAGCATCCATCACATAATTGAGATCAGCCGAGCCATCTTCACCGGGGGGTGTAGGTAAACAAAGGAATAGTATGGTGCACTGCTTAACAGCCAATTCGATGTCGGTTGAAAATTTCAATCTACCATTGCTAATGTTTCTTTCGAGCAAGTGCTCAAGTCCCGGCTCATAGATTGGCATATTTCCCTGCAGAAGGGTCTCAACTTTTTTCTGATCCACATCAATGCAAAGAACATTGTTTCCACTTTCAGCAAAACAGGTTCCTGTTACCAGACCAACATAGCCTGTTCCGATGATTCCGATAGTTTGTGACATATTATGGTTGATTCAGAAGTTTCAAAATGACGAGCGCAAGTATGATGACTGCGCACAAGGACAGTGCAAATTTAACGAAACTACGTGCCACTTTCATCACAATTACGAGGACAATTATTCCGAGTGCAATGAGCACAATTATGGGGAATTGTTCAAAAAATCGAAGAATTTGGGGATAATCTATCATGTTTTTGGGTAAGATATCAGCTGGGCTTGAATGTGAAAGTAATCGTGCCTGTCATTTGTACATCGGCTTCCAAACGATTGAATTTCCATTTTTTCAATGTTCGTAAAGAGATCCCTTCCAAAGCAGGATCGCCTTTCGTCATTGGACGCATATCACCAACTGTTCCATCGGGCAGGACGGTAAAGCGAATTTTGATTGAAACCAGCCTATCCAAAGAGGCAGGGCTTGGTGGCAACACTTTATTGAGAACGGTTCTGTTACCGCCCCCACCCCATTCGATATCACCTAGACCCATACCTTTTCCGGGTCCATTCCCTTTTTCACCAAGACCGGTACCTGTACCTTGGCCTGAACCGACGGAAGTCCCCTTGCCTTTTGTTGAATCTTTGTCTGTTTTATTACTTTGAGAAACATCATCCTTGGCAATCAACCGTGAAGTAGACAATGGATCATTTGATGTTGAAGTGGATTTGATTTTTCCTGCATCCTGAAGTGGATTTTCGGGTTTCGCTCCTTTTGATGCTTCACCTTCTTTTGATAGATTTCCTTTGCTTTTTCCCGTTCCATCACCTTCTCCAAAGTTCAAGAGAACAATGGGTTGATATTTCACTTCTTGTTTGAAAGGCTCTATGACTATTCGAGTTTGAGAAACCCACAAAAGTAGTAACAGCATGATGAAAAAGGCAGTGATAAATCCCCTAACAGCATAACGATCCCATAACACTTGGATGTTATAGGTGAATTGAGTTTCATTATATCGCTCTCTCACATGCATCGAATTCTCACTTTATTCTTTCCACCCAAGCATTTGAATAACCTGCTTTTCTTGCGGCACTCTGTGCTTGATCTCTTTCTGTGAAGCCACCAAATCTAACCCGATACCAGGTTTTTCCTTTGAGAGATCTTTGACTCAAAAAGGCTGAAGAAATTCCCCTGGATTGTAATTTTCTTAATGCGGCATCGGCCTCTGATTTTGAAATGCTGGCCATCACTTGCACAGAATATTCAGCTCCTGTTGAAGTCTTTTTTGAAACAGTGGATGGCTTGTTCTTTTCCTCTTTTTTGCGGTTTTCAAATGTTTCATTGATCACCTGTTCACGTGATTTATCCACGGATTTTTGAGTCTTTTTTTCCGTGCTTGAAACCGAGGACTTCTTTATGGAAGCTATCTGTTCTTTTGGCTTCGGTGATACACGAGGCTGAACTTTATTAGGGGCCTTAACTTCTTTTCCATTCTGTGCGGATTGTTGATCCTTTTGAATGGATGGCGAGAGATTGCCCTGTGACTTGTCATTGTATTCAGGATATGTTTTTGCAGGAATGGGATCAGGAGGCGCAACCTTTTTTACAGGTGCTTTTTCATTCACGGGTTCTTCCGCCTCACTTCCTTCATACTGCTGATCCTCTGCTCGCTCATTATTCCCAATGTTCTTACCTTGGGCGAGTTGCATTCTTGCGAGATAATCCTGCACTCTGGCTAAAGAGTCCTGCTCTCTTGTTTCATCCAATATTCTCTGATCTCTTTTTTGAGCTTCTTCAATCTCATCGATTGTATCGTTTTTAACTATAATGTCTTCATTGCCACTTTTCTGCGAGTTGGGCAAGATGAACCAGAGTAGAGCAAGTGCCACAACCGTGGCAGCCACAATGAATCCGATACGCTTTAAAGATGTTCCCTCTTCTTCAGGCGCCGCGTCGGGTTGGACATAAGCAATGAATCCTGAAGTAGATTCTGAAGATTTTTTTTCATCTCCAATTTGCTGTCCCATGTTCCCAGGTTCAGAGGGTTTTGGTTTTCCGTGCATGAATGTTTGATTGTCGGATTCTTCTCCGAATCCTCCAAAATCATCATGTTGATCATGTTGATTGCTCATAAAGCAATGTCCTCATTAGAATAGATATCTAGCACCTAGTGCCGCAAATGTTCCCCGCTCACGGAATCTGTTCCAAAGATACACAGAAGCATTGAGGATATTATCTATTCGAAGATATGCTTCGAAGTCTTTTTGAATGGTATAATTTATTCGAGCATTCGCCATGATATAGGAAGGTATCTCATTCTGACC
>JBJTFZ010000008.1:0-13873 GCA_046093685.1 bacterium | reverse complement strand
TGCCGAAAGGAAGCATGTTGAAA
The DNA here is from genome assembly GCA_046093685.1 of bacterium. Lineage (GTDB taxonomy): Bacteria > Bacteroidota > Ignavibacteria > Kapaibacteriales > UBA961 > UBA961. The sequence continues at coordinate 13,850 of JBJTFZ010000008.1, read as the reverse complement.
CCGTATTGCAGGCACTGAAAAGAATTGGTTTTGAGAAATATGACATGAAGGTAACTGCTGTAGTGGATGCCGTAAATGCATCCGGCAGTGTATATGTTCCTGCATTGCTGGAAACAATGGATTGCGAAACCATTCCTCTGTATTGTGATTCTTCGGGTATTTTTCCGCATCTGCCGGAACCTTTGACTGAACATCTTGGCGATTTGATGCTGGCTGTCAAAGAACAAAAAGCCGATATTGGTATTGCCGTTGATCCTGATGCTGATCGTTTGGTGCTCATCGATGAGAATGGTCACGCCATTGGTGAAGAGAAGACCATCGCATTGTGTGTGAAGGCTTTACTAGAATGTCCCAATCCTCCGGTGAAGTCAGCAAGCATAGCATTGAATTTATCCACCTCCATGATGAGTGCAAACATTGCAATCGACCATGGTTGGAATGTGTATAGGTCATCTGTTGGTGAAATCAATGTTGTAGAGTTGATGAAACAGCATCAATCTGTGATAGGCGGTGAAGGAAGCGGGGGAGTGATATTGCCTGAATGTCATTATGGCAGAGACTCTCTTGTTGGTGTGGCAATGATCATATCCCTCATGAAATGTACCAGAAAAGCACTGAGTGAACTAGCCTCTGAATTACCCAAGACTACCATGCTGAAGGGGAAAATGCCATGGAGTGGTTCTGCATCTGAAATATTTCAAGTCATTGAACGACATTTCGCCGATGACAGCATCACAATTCGACATGATGACGGTATTTGGCTTGCATTCAAAGCCGGGTGGATGCATGTGCGTACATCAAATACGGAACCCATTTTGAGATTCATCATTGAGAATGAGGATGAATTAGAAACCCATTGGTATGAGCAAGAATTAAAAAGAGTATTGCATTCATTATGATCCGATATATCATCCATATAGTGTGCTTTATACTGTTTTCGATTCCTCTGTTTTCACAGGTTCAGTCGGGAAGTAAAATTAAATTGGCTCGAGTGAAATATTCAGGGGGTGGTGATTGGTATAATGATCAATCATCCGAGGTGAATCTCCTGAAATATGTCAATGCACATACAACGATCCAAATGGAACCCGTATATGAATATGTTGATTTAAGCACAGATAATATTTTCTTGTATCCATTATTGTTTCTTACCGGGCATGGCACCATGAATCTCAATGATGCAGAAGCCAAAAGACTAAGAACATATTTGGAAAATGGAGGTTTTCTGTACATAGATGATGATTATGGAATGGATGCTTCAATTCGAAAAGAAATGAGCAAGGTTTTTCCCAATCAAAAATTTGTGGAATTGCCATTCAATCATCCTTTGTATTCAGCGCACTTTTCATTCCCGAATGGACTCCCCAAAATACATGAACACGATGCCAAAGCTCCTCAAGGCTTAGGATTGTTTCACGAGGGAAAATTGTGCGTCTTTTATACCTATGAGACGAATCCGAGCGATGGTTGGGCCGATCCTGATGTTCATCACGATCCACCTGAGAAGAGAGAAGCATCTCTGAAAATTGGAACAAATATCATTGTTTATGCATTGAGTCGCTGAGAGTTAACGGTAATGGAATATCCAAAGCATCATATCATTGAGCGTTTGCGAGCAGTTCACCGCAAAGAACAATTCATGAAATTGGGAACTGCATTCCAATATGGCTTGTCTGCCTCGGTAGCGCTCATGATTATATTCACGGTATTGGAATACATTGCCGAAGGGAATATTGCATTCCGAACATTTCTGTTCTATTCTTGGCTCACGATTTCCATTGCATCAATTCTATTATTTTCCTTTTTTCCGATTCGTCAATTATTCATTACAAGCAGTGGACAGGTTCAGAATAGTATAGCCGGTAGAGTGGGAAATCTGTTCCAGGATATTCGAGACACATTGCAAAATGCATTGCAATTGATAGATTCAAGACAAAATTATCCTGTTTCATCTTTGCCTTTCATACAGGCTGCATTCGACGATATCATTAGAAAAACCGAACACAAGAATTTCTTTGAAATCATAGATGCAGAAGAAAGAAAGCGTGCTTTGATTGTATTGTTTGCCACCATAGGGACTTCAGTGGCACTCTTAATTGGAATCGCTCCATTGAGAGATTCCTTGAATCGAATACTGCAGTATGAAACATCATTCATTCCGCCTGCACCATTCAGCCTGGAAATATCACCACTTCGTAAAACTGTTTTGCGGGGAAGCAAAGAAGAGATACTCATCAAAGTCAAAGGAGCATTGCCTCCGAAGATTGTTTTGCATCTCAAGGAAGAGACTCAAGAAACATTTGATACGGTTTCCATCATTACTGATACGGCACATGTTTATCGATTTGATATTCCATCGGCAAAGTCATCTCTGACATATTATGCACATGCGGATTGGCTTGCAGAGCAAGTTCTGACTCCGAAGGGCACAATCACCGTCATTGATAAACCTGAAATACGATCTTTGTCCGGTACCGTATCGCCCCCCGCTTATAGTAAACAGTCCGGTAGAACGATTGATGAACAAACCGCTGATGTCCTGGCTTTGAAAGGAACGAGCGTATCACTTGAAATCATAGCCAATAAAGCATTGAATAAAGCATGGATATTTCTTCTTTATCCAAGAGGGAATGGTTATGATGCGAATCAAACAGTGCGATCATTCGATACAAACAAGATTTCGATGACTGTAGATGGAATGTCTGCAAAAGGATCATTCACTATAAAGCAAGACGCAGAATACTGTATAGGTATCATCGATCAAGATGGAAGAAAAAATTCAGATCCAATACATTATTCCATCACTGCAATTTCCGACAATCCACCGACCATATCCTTACTTGAACCACAGGGAAGCGGAGTATTATCAGAACAGGCACTTCTTCCGATAGCAGTGCATATAAGTGATGATTATGGCTTTTCAAGTTTGCGACTGTTTTATCGATTGACTGAATCAAAATATGCGCCTCCGATGCAAAACTTTGCATCACTTTCCATTCCTTTGTCGAAGAGTTCAGAATTGAGCTCTGATATCCAATATACATGGGATTTGAACACGATTGGTATTTCTCCGAGTGACAATTATGAATTTTATGTTGAAATAGTGGATAATAACTCTGTGACGGGTCCCGGAAAAGCAAGGACAGGATTGATCCAGGTTCGACTTCCTTCGCTTGAAGAGGTACTCAACCAAGCCGACTCTGTTCAGGATAAGGCACTTGAAACACTTGAGCAAACAGCAAAGGATGCAGAAAAAATAGGTAAGGAACTTGAGGAACTACAGCGAGAGCTGCTCAAGCAAGATCAATCCATGCAATGGAAAGATGTGAAAAACATAGAGAACATCCTCAAAAAGCAGGCAGATCTTCAGAAGGACTTATCACAGATCAGTGAGCAATTGCAAGAAATGACAAATGAATTGCAAGACAAAAACGCAATGTCACAGGAAACAATGCAGGAATATCAGAAACTCCAGCAGTTGATGAAGGAGATCAATTCTCCGGAATTGAGAAAAGCCATGGAAGCCATTCAGAAGGCGATGCAGCAAGTTGACCCTGAACAGATGCGCCAAGCAATGAAAAACATGAAATTCAATGAAGAAGAGTTCAAGAAAGGTATTGAGCGTACAATGAATCTTCTCAAAAGGATACAAGCTGAACAAAAGACGGATGCACTGATAAAGCAAGCCGAAGAATTGTCCCGTAAACAAGATGAATTAACGCAAAGAACCGAGAATACAAATCCAAAAGATCAGCAAGAGAGAAATGACTTGTCGAAAAACCAAGATGCATTGCAAAAAGATTTCAAAGAGATGACTTCTGAGTTGAAGCAATTGGAAGAACTCATGAAACAGTTGAAGCAGCAAATGCCCCTTGATGAACTGGATAAAGCCAAGCAAGAATTATCCGAGCAAGAAACCGAACAACAAATGGAAGGTGCTCAGCAGGACATGCAAAATGGTGACATGAGTTCATCGAAGCAAAAGCAAAAAAAAGCCTCTCAGTCAATGAAGAATTTTGCCAAGCAAATGAAGCAAATGAAGCAACAAATGAAAAAGAACATGAACAAAGAGGCTATCAGGCAAATGCAAAAATCTTTGCAATCCACATTGTCCATGTCCAAACAGCAAGAAGCTCAGAAAAGTGTATCGCAAACATTGGATTTCAATTCAACGCAAATACCAAAATCGGCACAAGAACAATCCAAATTACAAGAACAGATGTCTATGATGGCCAATGAATTGATGCAATTGGCACAAAAATCTCAGTCGGTCACACCTGAAATGGTGAAGGAGATGTCGAATGCAATGCAAGGGATGCAAAAGGCATCCGAGCAATTGGCACAGAGAAATCCTCAGATGGCTGCAAAGTCTCAAGGGCAGGCTATGGACGCTTTGAACAAGGCCTCCATCAAGATGCAAGATGCTCTCAATAAAATGCAGGGCGAGGGTGACGGATCTTGTGATAATCCCGGTGGACAGGGAGAAGCAAAGCAAGGGAATGGTGGTTTCATGCAACAATTGCAAAAAATGGCCGGAATGCAGGAACAAATCAATCAAGGAATGCCTCAGCCCGGTGCTGATGGAAGTCTTTCTCCACAACAGCAGCAACAATTGGCCCGTCTCGCAGCTCAACAAGGACGAGCTCAGCAGGCAATGCAGGAACTTGCAAAACAGCAGCAGGATCCGGATGGAAAGAAAAAAGCACTTGGTGATTTACAACAGCTTGCTGATGAGATGAAGGAAATCGTCTCCGCAATGCAGAGCGGTTCAATAACTCCGGAAACGCGAAGAAGACAAGAGAAAATATTGTCCAGACTTCTCGATGCAACACGCTCAATCAATGAACGAGATTTTGAAATGAAGCGTGAATCACGAACAGGTATTGACATCGTAGGTAAAACTCCTCCGCCATTGGATATAGCTACGCCTGAGGGTAGACAAAGAGCCATGCAGGATGTTCTGCGTTCGCTCGGAAAAGGTTACACCAAAGATTATGAAATCATGATCAGACAATACTTTGAGCGCTTGCAAAAGACCCAAGGTGGTTTGCGATGAGGTTCCTTGTTTGCTTTATTATTGGTTGCACTTTTTTTGTGTCTCTTCATGCTCAAATACATTCCATGAAGATTGAACAACTTGAGAGATTATTATCCTTACAAGATGACACGGTGAGGATTGTCAATTTTTGGGCAACTTGGTGCAAACCATGTATTGAAGAATTACCTCATTTTGAAGAAGCCACGAAATATTTTTCCAATAAGAATGTTCGGATTGTCCTCGTGAGTTTGGATTTCCATGCGGAACTTGATAAGGTTCTTATTCCGTTTTTGCAAAGGAAAAACTTACAATCTTCGGTAATGGTGTTGGAAGAGCGGGATCCCAATCTTTGGATTGATAGGATTGAGCCGACTTGGACCGGTTCACTCCCCGCAACAATATTCATGAACGGTGCAAAAAAGAAAAGACAATTTTATGAAAAACAGCTTACAAAAGAAGAGCTGTTCACTACAATTAAATTCATGATGGAGTAATTATGAAAACATGGTGTTTGGTATTTCTATTTCTGTTCGCGGTGTCTTCCTATGCTGCGGAAGGTTTGAAAATTGGTGACAATGCAGTCGATTTCTCATTGAAGAATATTGATGGTTCCATGGTTTCTTTGTCCAATTATTCAAATGAAAAAGGTCTGGTTGTCATATTCACATGCAATCATTGTCCATTTTCCAAAGCATATGAAGATCGCATCATCAGTCTTCATGCCATGTATTCCGGAAAAGGATTTCCCGTATTGGCAATCAACCCTAATGACCCAATATCTGTTCCTGAAGATTCTTTTGAGAACATGATTGAAAGAGCAAAAGAAAAAGGTTTTACATTTAAATATGTGATCGACGAGACACAGAACATAGCAAAACAATACGGTGCCACTCGTACCCCACATGTGTATTTACTCAAAAAACAAGAGAACAACACATTCTCTGTGGCATATATCGGTGCAATCGATGACAATCATAGTGATGTCAATTCTGTGAAACAAACATATCTTTCAAATGCAATAGATGCATTAATCGCTCAGCAATCACCATCGCCGGAAACAACAAAGGCAATTGGCTGTTCAATCAAATGGAAAAAATAAACATAACGGAATCATAATGAAGATTGGCCAATATACAGTACGCACATTTGATACGGGCGATTTCGCTTTGGATGGAGGAGCAATGTTCGGTGTTGTTCCGAAGACATTGTGGACTAGGGCATATCACACCGGAGATGAACTCAATCGCATTGACATGACGGCGAGAAGTCTTCTCATCAAAGGAAATGGTAAAGTTATTCTCATTGATACGGGATGTGGGCATAAAATGTCTGAAAAACTTGAGTCCATATATCGTGTTGACTATTCTCGTGCCTCGGTGAAACATTCCCTTGAGATGCATGAAGTTTCCTTCGAAGATATCACAGATGTGATTCTTACACATTTACATTTTGATCATGTTGGTGGTGCTACCACAAAGACCAAAACCGGTGAGATAATTCCCACATTCCCCAATGCCACTTATCATGTTCAAAAAGAACAATTGCAATGGGCAAAAGCTCCAACGGATAAAGATCGTGCATCATTCATGCCTGAAAATTGGGAGCCTCTCATTGCAAATGGAATGTTGAACACATTGGAAGGCGATGGTGAACTCTTCCAAGGTATCAATGTGCAAAGAGTGTATGGACATACATGTGGACTGCAAGTGGTTCATATTATGGATGATGAGAAGCATGTAGTTTTTCCTGCTGATTTGATACCGACCGCCGCACATGTACCTGTGCCATATGTAATGGGATATGATAATTTTCCCCTTACAAGTATGGAAGAGAAACAAGATTTACTTTCAGATGCTGCAGAACAAGGGTGGATACTTTGTTTTGAACATGATGCATTTACTGCAGCCGGCACGGTTAAGCGTACCGAAAAAGGTTTTTCATTTGATCAAAAAATGAGTTTGTGATGTCAGAGAGAGAGGATTCTCGATTTCAACAAAGCATTGAATCCTATCAGGAAGAAGTCTTTGATGGCAAGCCTTTTTTACGGATTTGCTCATCCAATGATGTATTTCAAAAGAAAGGAAAAAATGTAGTATTTGATGAAGATGTGCAAATTGCATTGATTCGAGATGGTTCATCACTCTTTGCCGTTTCCAATATATGTCCGCATCAATATGCTCCCGTGATTTGCGATGGACTCATAGAAGAGGGGACGGTCACTTGTCCATTGCATGGATGGATCTATTCACTCGATAACGGCAAAGCTTTGGGTTCAAATGCCCGCCTAAAAACTTATTCCGTTTTTGAAAAAGACGGATATATCTGGCTTGAAAAACCCGAGCATATCACGCCATTATGGTTGAAAAACTTTTGAATATGCTTGAAGATTCACCACAACTAGATGCTGAACGCATAAAAGCCACTGCAAGAAAGGCAGGTTTTGATCTTGTGGGTATTGCAAAGGCTGAATCAATGAAAGATGAATTTGAGCACTTCGCAGAGTGGCTGGATTCAGGGTATCATGCAACCATGAAATATCTCGAACATCATCGAGAAAAGCGCGAGAATATTGAACTCGTTCTGCCCGGAGCGAAGTCAGTGATTGTGGTTGGTCTGTCTTATCATACTTCGCATGTTCATTCAGAGGAAGTACATTCAGGAAAACTATCTCGTTATGCTTGGGGAACTGATTATCACGAGATTCTTCCCCAAAAAATGCAAACGATAGTTTCTACATTGCAGGAACTTCATCCGGATTCTTCCTCGAAGATCTATGTGGATACAGGACCAATTTCAGAAAAGCAATGGGCAAGAAAAGCAGGAATTGGATGGCAAGGCAAACATTCAAACATCATTTCCAGAGAGATAGGTTCTTGGTTTTTCATAGGTGTGATCATCACCACAGTGCCTTTGGCTCATGATAAACCCATACAAGATTTTTGTGGGACATGCACCGCATGCATCGATGCATGCCCAACCGATGCAATCATTAGGCCCTATACGGTTGATGCAGGAAAATGTTTGTCATATTGGACGATAGAGGCTAAGCCCGATATTCAAATACCACAACACATAGCAGACAATGCTAAAGGTTGGATTTTCGGATGCGATATCTGTCAGGATGTTTGCCCTTGGAATACTTTCGCCCAAGAAACCACAGTCCCTGATTTTCACCCTAGAAATAATGAAACGAATTTACAGCGGGATCAAATTCTTAACATGAAGCAAGAAGAGTTCTCCGAGCGATTCAGAAAAAGTCCGGTTAAGAGGACGAAACTTGCCGGATTACAGAGAAATGCCCTGTCCATAATTCAGAATACACAATCTGAAAATGGAAGTTCTTAAACCCTCAATATTTGATGGTCATCCTGTGATGGCCGGAATGTCCATGAGAGGAAGTCATGAAAAGTTTCCTCCTCATGGCTATACATTTCGTCAAATCGGTGACATGCACACAAATGAGTTTGCAATTCATTCCAGAGCATTGGAACAAGAAATAGGCAGTGGAATAGGCAAGAGCATTGTGTCTTTGCAGCAAGTTCATGGCAATAACATATACCAAGCCGAAGATATTGAATCAAATCAGGGTGATGGAATATTTACCCAAAACAATGATATCACGATTGCCGTTTCACTGGCTGATTGCTGCGGAATTGTATTCTATGACATTCGAAATAAGATCATCATGATTTTACATTCCGGTTGGCGGGGAACCAAAGAACAGATAGGCCCCAAAGGTATTTCTATTCTAGCCGAAAAACACGGATCTCACCCTGAAGACCTCTTAGTTTGGCTTACGCCTTGTGCAGGGAAAGAGGCCTATACGGTTGGGAGTGAATTTGTGGAATTATTCCCTAATCATGTGAAATCCAAAGGAACACAGGCATTTGTGTTCGACTTGCAAGGGGCAATTCAAGATTCACTCATACAAAGTGGAGTGAAGGAGTCACATATTGAAGCTCATGGAGTGTGTACGATAACCGATCAGCGCTTCCATTCATACAGAAGGGATGGTAATAAGGGAAGGAATGTGGCTTTTATCACACTTGCAGGATAAATCGCAAGCATTTCCCAAGGGATTTAAGTTTATAAAAAACATTTTTGCATCCTTTGATATAGCATAGATATTCGTATTTTTGAAGTGCAGCGTATTTCCATCCAAATCAACTAATTATGAAGCATTGGTTATCCATGGCTTATTGCATATTGTGCGCCACAATAATGCAAGGTCAATTGATACATCCCGGGATTCTTTATGGGACAAAGGATCTTCGTGAAGTCAGATTGCTCGTAGACGATGGCCTTTTGGCTCAAGGGAGAGCAACATTGCGTAAGTCTTTCGCACTTGCAGAAAAAGGAGCTTCCTCCGATGAAGCAATCTTGGTCAATTCCCTCATACAAACACATTCCGAAGATTTCCGTCAAGCCGACAGACTTTTGGAAGAATTCATAATCCAAAGATCCAATTCGCCATATATTCCGATTGCTTGGTTGGAGCGTGGTTTTATTGCCTATCATGTCACTGAATTATCAAAAGCCCAGTCGCATTTTGCGACAGTTTCTGATTTGACTCGTGAGCGAGCATTGTCTGATACTCTCTATGCACAGTATCGTGCTATGGCTTTGTATTGGAAGGGCGCAACTGAAGCAAGATCAGGAAATCCTGATGGAGCGCAACTCACCTTGAAGGCTATGCAGGAAGCATACCCATTGCATGAATTGTCTGATGATGCATTGTATATGCGTGCTCAAATCAAAGAGCGCTCAGGATCCGAACAGGAGGCAGTCTCACTGTACGGTGAATTGCTGAGAACCTATTCGGGCAGAAACACGGCTTTGAGTGCTGCAATTCGAGCTGCAAACATTAAACTTGGAATGAGGGAGCCGAATGCTGCAATAGCATATATGGATCAGGCGCAGGCAATACTCGACAAGCTTCAATCCGCAGACACCACAATCATACAGCCGGAAGTTCAATCTCATGCGATCATGGCAAAAGAGGATTTGTCTTTCATGAGATCACAAGCGCTTGTGTTGGCAGGTCAAAGCAAGCAGGGGCTTGAGTCATTGAAAGCATTCATGAGTGCATATCCTCAATCGCCACTTCGCATCCATGCCATGATGTCTGCAGGATATGCAGCATTTCATAGTTCACTATTTGATGAATCACGACAATACTATCAATATGTAATTGATTCAGCTCTTGATGAACATGCTTTGCTAAAAGCCGGAGCACGGTTGTATCATGCATTGATAGCCAAGGGGAAAGGCGAAAGAAGCACTGCTAAAAATGAATTCTCAACGCTTTCCATGCAGTCCGACTATCCTTTTTTGGCACAAGCATTACTTGAGTATGGACAACTTGCCTATGAAGACCAAGAGTTGGAAACAGCGAGAAAAACTTTTGAAAGAGGATTGAGGGAAACGCAAGACAAGTCATTGCTCATCAAGATGCATTTGTTTTTGGGTAGTGTCTATCAAGATCTTGAACAATATGGAAAATCTGCTCGAGAATATGCTTCCGCTGAAAGAAGCGCATTGGCGATGACTAAGAGAGACCTGGAAAACAAAGAGGTCATTTTGGCCGAGGCGCGTCTCAAACAAGGGATTTCCCTTCATCAGAATGAGCAATACAGAGATGCAATCATTGAGCTATCAACTTTCCTTGGTGAGCATGCGAAAGATAGTCGAAGAGATCAGGCATTGTTTTGGCTCGCCGAATCGTATTATCGTGTGGATTTATTGAAAAATGCAGAAGAGTTTTACAAACAATTGATAAGTGATTTCCCTGTAAGCAATAGAAGGGAAGAAAGCATGTATGGCATTGCATGGTCACAATTCAGAAGAAGAGAATTTTCTCAAAGTTCTCAGTCAATTTCAAAATTGGTGAAAGAATTTCCCAAGACTCGATTTGCCACAGATGCATTGGCCAGAAAAGGAGATGGACATTATGTCTTGAAGCAATTCAAAGACGCAGCTCAGTCTTATAAATCTGCAATGAATGAAGGCCCTCGCACCGAAGAAGGTCAGTATTCGGCTTATCAGTATGGTCAGGCTTTGTATCGAATGGATGATTTTGACGGAGCCATCAAAGCATTCCGCACATTTGCACGATCATATCCGCAGTCACCACTTTCAGCATCGGCTCTCTATTCCGTAGGTTGGACACTTTTCCAACAGAGAAGATATGATGAAGCAATCAGTGAATTGAAATCATTGCTCGTTCAATATCCTTCAACACAACTTGCGGCAAGAACTCATTATACCATTGCAGATGCATATTATAATCTTGAGCAGTATGACAATGCCATTTCTTCCTATACGGTAGTCAAAAATCAATACACTTCATCACCATTGGCCGGAGAAGCTGTCAAAAGCATTCAGTATTGTTTGGAATATCTTGGCAGAGTTGATGAAGCAAAGATTATTGTAGACGATTTCATTATAAAAAATCCTGAATCGGATATTGCAAAAGACCTTTTAATGAATCGGGGTTTGAGTTTATACAATGGGAAAAATTATTCAGGTGCAATTGCCGAGTATGAAGCATTTCTAAAATCAAATTCGGATATGGAAAGGAATGCGGAAGCTCTTTTTTATTTGGGAAAGAGTTTTTCCAGCTTGGGAGAATCAGAAAAGGCCGAGCAATCATGGAAAGATGTGTTCAAAAAATATGCAAAGAGTGAATATGCTCCTCTTGCTCTGCTTGAGATTGGTCTCATGAAAGTGAATGATCAACGGTTGAGAGAAGCGGACTCTTCATTTTCTATGGTCATGACGGAATACCCCGAGAATTCCACAGCCGCGCAAGCAGGATTTGAAAGAGCGCAAATTGCAAGTTCTTTGGGAGATTCGCTGCAAGCATTGCGTTTCTATTCATTGACCGCAGAAACATATGCAAATACCGAATACGGAGATCAGTCTCGGTACAGAATTGCAATGTATTATCGTGCTCGTTTGCTCTATGATAGCGCACTTGTGCATTTCAAGCCATTGGCCAAACGCATTGATAATCCAACCATTGCCGCTGAAGCTCAATATAGGATTGGTGAATTGTGGATGAAGCAAAAAGAGTATGACAATGCCATTGTGGCTTTCATGGGTGTGAGAGAACAGTTTAGTTCGATAGAGGATTGGTTCTCACTTTCATTGCTTGGCTTGGGTGATTGTTATGAATCCACAAAAAACAATGATGCTGCAATCGAAGTATTCCAAACGCTCATGAATCTTCGTCCCGATGATGATTTTGGCAAATCAGCCGCAGCTCGTTTGAAAAGACTACAAAAGGCAAAACAATGATAGTGAAAAGCATACTTTTCCTGTTGATGGCTTGTGTAGTATTTGCACAAGACAATAAAAATACAGCTGATCAACCCTTGGATCTGCAAGAGTTCGTGATTACCGGGAAGACAAATGCCGATATCAAAGGTGGTTCCAAGTTAAAACCACAAAAACCGGGATTATTGACCAAAATCGAGCTGGATTCAATAAATACGGATCTGAAAATTCCCATGCCTTTGCTGCCATTCATTCCATTACCCGTCAGTTCATTACAAACAAATGCAGTCACCGGTTTTTTGAATGGTGAATTTGGATTATTCGTAACACCGAAAATAGATGCAGGATATTCATTCAATTCGGGAGGTTATGCAGTTGACATTCTGGCAAACCTAGAAAGAAGTTCAGGACATCTTGACAATGCAGACTTTTCAAAAATGGGATGCGCCCTGAATGCAAGATATGATGCCCCCAAAAAATTTGTTTTTTTTGGCGGCAGCAGAACTGAGTCACAATTGTCTTATGCAAGTTCCACTTTCCGTTTGTTTGGTGTTGATAGATCAAACATGATAGAAAGAACCGTGAATGATATTGGAGCAAATGTGCATGTTAAAGGAACAGTTGGAGAATATGCATATTCAATGGGTGCTTTGTGGCAGTCATTGTCTATTCAATCGGACACACTTCCTTTCTCCGATTCCAGAATCAAAGGCTTTGTTGATTTCACAGCACCCGTGCTTGGATTGGATATGAAGAGTTCATTGATGGTGGATTTGCATTCATACGGTGATTCATCATCATATTCCTTTATTCAAGCGGGAGTCTCTTCTTCATGGACGCGAGGTGATATTACAATTCGAGGCGGATTGGGTTTGCAAACTGCGACGAATACGGAAAGCACTCAATTCGGTGCAATACAAGTTCATGCAGATGTTGATTATCGTATGTCCTCCGATTTCACCGGATATATGCAATTTCAAACAGGTCTTGCTAATACATCACTGTCGGAACTATTGTCATTAAATCCATATCTGATGCATGCCCCGGTAATATCATTCAGGCGAGATGACATTACTATTTCCCCCATGTTGCAGTGGCATCCTGATATTGATCTTTCAGCATCTTTTAAAGCAACATACAGATCGTCTTCAAATATTCCCGTTATGGTGCCCAATTCGATCGAAGCCGGAAGATTTGCGGGATTCTCCATTGAGTATCTTTCTGGAACAATATTGGATCTTCGTTTGGAAAGTCAATGGAAGGCATTTAAGCACACTATTTTGGGGGCATTCGGATCATATGTTATTTCTTCCTTGAACAATACAGATAAGCAAATTCCAATGATTGCGCCCACAACAATAGGTTTGCGATTTGAGCGTATATGGACTGAAGAGCTTCGTTCCTTAATCTCCATAGAACATGTGGGAGCCAGATCCATTCTTATAGATGGTTCGCAGGAGTTACCTGCATATATCATGGCAAATGTCAGGCTTGATTATACCGTAAAAAAAGATTTTGATGTGTATGTTCGCAT
>JBJTFZ010000007.1:0-3271 GCA_046093685.1 bacterium | reverse complement strand
ACGCTGATGGTTTGTTTTCCGTGGATCTTGACTCCAAGGGTATATGTACTGTCATCTACGAAATTCTTGAGTTGAAGCACTTCTCCTTTTTTCCTTGACATCAAATCCATTGTCCTCACAAAATAAAAAGCAGAAACAATGTCATGAGAGAATGCAGGAAATGGATATGATTTTTCTCCCACAAATGCTTTATTGGCGAGGTGATCAAATTGTGCTTTCGCATCTTTTTTATATCCACCTTCGCGAATTCTCTGCTCGAAATAATGCGGATAAATTCCATCGATGTCGACCAATGTGCGGTAAATGTCTTGGACACGATAGAGCCAATCAAGTGATTTTAAGGACCGAACCTCGAAACGGATGTCATAACAAGGCCTTCCTTTGAACATGAAAGACTTTGGTTGAATGTGAAAATATGCATCGCCGGCTTTTACAAATTGATAGCCGACTTTGTATTCAAGTCTTTCACCCAAACCGAAAGCCTCATTGGTTATGTTTCGTAATGCTTGTTGAGCACTCAGGGTAAAGCATGAAAATAATGCTATGAGGATTGCGTGGTGAATCATAGTTCAAATATTCATAAAAAAAACGGCAAAACAAACAGTTGTCTTGCCGTTGGAACAATTATGTTTCAAAAGGTTTATTGCAAACGAAGTGTTTGGCCGGCCTTGAGTCCGGAATTTGCCTTTTTGTTTTTCTTTTTCAATTGCGACAATGATATTCCAAATTTGTTGGCTATGCTTTTCATGGAGTCTCCTTTGCGAACCTTATACTGTTTTGGTAGGCGTGAAGCAGAACGACTTTTTGAATCAGAAGAACTTCCTTTTCCGGAGTTTTTTGAATAAACCTTGATTTTTTGTCCGCGAACAATGCTTTTCGCTTTTATTCCCGGGTTCCATGAGCGCAAATCTTTTTCGCTTACATTATACAAGGCTGCAATTTTCGAAAGTGTTTCACCCTTTTTCAAAGAATGTACCTTGAGTGTCGATCCCGCTGCTCTTTTCTTTGTGATTGCTCTGGATGAACGCTCATCTGAATAGGTTTGGGTGGGAATACGCAAAATCGTACCCGCATTCACAGATCCAGACTTTTTGATTTTGTTTGCCTTGCGTAGAGATTCAATGTCAACACCATAGTCATCGGCAATCTGTGCAAGAGTTTCTCCTCTTTTTACTGAATGTCGATTACCACGCTTTACCGTTTGAGCAGGGCTTTTACTTTTCTGTTCTTGAATATAGACAAGTTTCGGACTTGCAGTTGACGAGACGATAAGTTCTTGTCCATCAATCAATTGATCCGTATCAAATGAAATCCCATTCCAATTTCTCAGGTCAGTCATTCTTACACCATACTTTTGGGCAAGGGTATAGAGTGTTTCACCTGACCTGACTATATGCTTCACATGAGCACGACCACTTTTCTTTGCTTGTGGTATTTGCGTTGATTCTGTTAGCTTTAACTCATTGTTGAGTTCAGTTTGCTGACCCGATCTTATGGATGAAGTTGGAGTGATCCGTGTTTGAGATTCCGTACGAACTTCAACTGACTCATTTTGGGATTTTGAAGATATTGCTTGATTTTGCTCGGATGAAATTGCCGGGGTTGCTCTTGTGATGAGCTCATTTGTCTCGCCTGTCTTCCGTTCAGGTTTCTGAGAAGCTTCAGATGCGGAAGAAGAGATTACAGCGATTGGCTCACTTTGTTGAATATTCTTCGTTGATGTTTGCGGAGATACCGCTTGATTGGGGGAAGACAAGATTGTATCATTAGTACTCTTGACTTCAGCTATTGTGGCAGTTCCCAAAGCTTCTCTGGGAATCCTGATTGACATGCCTTTTTTGAGTTTATTTCCGGATGGCAGGGAATTGTTTGCAGTGATATCCTGCAAATTCACAGCATATTTTTCTGCAATTCCGGCCAATGTTTCTCCCTTATCAACAGGATGAATAACCCATGGATTCAAGTCTTCGGGACTTAATTTCGAGAAATTATCAGCGAAGATGTCTTTCTTTCCAATAGGAAGTTTTAATTCATAAGGCTTATCACTTTCAGGAGGCGTTGTCAAACCTACCAATTCAGGGTTCAGCGACTTTAACTGATCTATAGGTTCATCCATGCATTTTGCAAGAATCTTGAGGCTTACCGATCCTTCAATAGGATGCGTTTCAAAGGCATATTCAGGTTCAAAAGACAATTCCTCTTTTGTGAAACCATATTGTTCCTGATTTAGACAAATAATCGCAGTTGCAATGAAAAGAGGAACATAGTTTTTTGTTTCCTTGGGGAGATATTCACGGATGTCCCAGAATGTTGGTGCATCTTTCTGCAGGCGCGCGATTCCTCTGCGAACAGGCCCATTAGGGCCGCTATTATAAGCAGCAAGTGCAAGATGCCAATCCCCAAATTCATTATACAACCACTTAAGATAGCGCATGGCAGCTCTGGTCGACTTTTCGGGATCTCTGCGTTCATCAATCCAAGAATTCATTTTCAGGCCATAGTCACTTGCGGCAGCTTGCATGAATTGCCACATTCCAACAGCTTTAGCCCATGAAACAGCATTCGGATTCAATGCGCTTTCAATCATTGCAAGGTGAATGATCTCTTCAGGCATGTCTTCTTCTCTGGCAATCCGCTTCAAAAGAGGGAACCATTTTGTGCTTTTTTCAATCCAGCGCTTGAAGAATTTACGCCCTTTGTCTTGAGAAAGAAAAGTTATGTTCTTTTGGACATGCTCATTGATCTCCAAAGGGATGGTCATCCCCGGAACTCCGGGAGCTCCTGATACTCGTGAACTCGCGAACTGCAATGTTGACATTGCCGGAGAATTCGGATCAATCTCTTCAACTTCTTGATATATCTTGTTACGGAGCATGAATGCAGAAGAGCTCTCAGGCAAACTGTCTATGATTTGAACATAACTCTCATAGTCATCGATAATGGACTGGGCCAAATCGGCGAAATCTTCGTTAGATTCAATTCCCGGATAGCTTGCCAGGGAGTTCAATGCCTGAACAGCGTCTTCAAAAAGTCTTGGGATTGAGAGGGTATCGTCATTTTCGATTGCAGTAAGAGCTTTGAGATATTTCTGACGAGCCTTCTCAAGCTTTTGGGCAATGAAAATATCTGCCGTGTTTTTCGGTTCTTCTACAATTCCTGCAGAATGTTGTTGCTTGCTCGATTGGTTTACTGGAACCTGAGCTAGCGTGGGTGGTGCATGAAACAGTAATATGCCTAATGACACAATACATATCCAAAACATGTTTGTGAT
>JBJTFZ010000006.1:0-11213 GCA_046093685.1 bacterium | reverse complement strand
GCGATCGGTGGTGGTAATTTGAATGCAATTACTAATACAGTAAATAATTCCACAATCGGCGGAGGAAATTCCAATCTTATAAATTCTTCAGTTCAAGCTTCCGGCATTCATGGCGGTATCGACAATGAGATATCAACGAATGTATCACGCTCTTCAATTTCAGGCGGTTGGTTTAATACCATACGCAATAATGCGGAGAATGATTTCATTGGTGGAGGTACGAATAACCTGATTGAAAAGAGCGTACATCATTCATTGATTGCTGGCGGTAGTGACAATGTCATTAGTAATTCAGTTTCAAACAATATAAATCTCATTATTTGGAATTCCACAATTGGTGGTGGTACATCAAATGAGATTTATGAGAATTCTGATTATGGAACGATTGGTGGCGGTATCAACAATACCATCACGCAAACATCAATGAGAAGTACAATTGCAGGTGGAAGTGCCAATACCATCACGACGAATGGCGATTATGGATTCATCGGAGGTGGTTCGACAAATACCATCACGACAAATACCTATTCCGTGATTGTGGGTGGACAATTGAATGATATCGCAAGTAATGCAGACAGAGCATTTGTTGGTGCCGGTTATGATAATAATATCGCTTCAGGGAGTGATTATGCAACAATCCTTTCCGGAGAATCCAATGCAATTGGAACGAATGCCAATCATGCATTCATAGGTTCCGGTACAAGTAACAGTATTGGTAATAGTGCTACTCAAAGTGTTATTGTAGGTGGTTGGGATATAGACATTGCAGCATCTGCAGTGCAATCTGCCATCGTGGGTGGTACATCACATAGAATGTATGATGCTGATTGGGCATTTATCGGTGGTGGTTATATCAACGAGATTTCCGCAAATTCAAACTTTGCTACAATTGCCGGTGGTCAGTACAATAAAATACTTGGCTCAAATCAACATTCATTTATTGGTGGTGGAAATAGCAATTCAATAGGCGCGGCCTCTACCACATCATCTAATTCTGTTATCGCTGGTGGACAAACCAATATCATTGGTGGAACTAGTTCCTATACTTATATCGGTGGTGGTACACTAAATAATATTGGATCATCGAATTCATATACTTCCATTCTTGGTGGTAATGATAATAATATCGGTAATGGAACAACCGGTACATCAATACTTGGTGGTGAAGTCAATGATATCGGAGGTGGTTCGGATAATTCAGCAATTGTTTCAGGTTATGACAATAATATCGGAACAAACGGTGATGGAAATATCATCGGCGGTGGGTATCTGAATGATATCGGAAATTCATCGGATAATGCTTCCATTCTTGCCGGTAGAGACAATAATATCGGTGTTGATTCCGATGGTGGAATCATTGGTGGAGGTTATAATAATGATATCGGTGCATCATCACATTCTTCAGTGATTGCCGGTGGCTATAATAATAATATCGCATCCAATTCCACAACAACAACATCTTATGTGGCAATGCTTGGTGGCCTTGACAATGATGTGAATACCGCTTCAAACTATGCAACTGTTGTTGGAGGCCAAAACAATGATATCGGGTCAAATGTTGACCACGGATTCATTGGTGGTGGTGCAAGCAATGCCATTGCCAATAATGCAACTCAGGCTGTGATTGTCGGTGGGTGGGACAATGAAATCACCGGAGCTGCTATTCAGGCATCAATTCTTGGTGGTACCTCTCATCGTATTGGTGATGCAGATTGGTCATCGATTGGTGGTGGACATTCTCATGTTATCTCATCCGGATCGGATATTTCAACTATTTCCGGTGGTCAGTACAATACAGTTGAGAATTCTTCAACTCATAGTACAATTGGCGGAGGGTACACCAATAAAATTGGAACAACTGCAACAGCAGATTATTCAACCATTGCCGGTGGATATACAAATACAGTCGTATCCGGCCAATACAGTGCAATTCTTGGTGGTTCCAACAATTCAATTACGGGATCTCATGGAGCAATCATTGGTTCAACCAATACAGTAAGTGCGACCAATGGTTTTGTTGTGGGTGTTTCAAATTCAGTGACAGGAAATGATGGACTTGCGCTTGGTAAATCAAATACTATCTCAGCTGCAAATGGTGCAACTCTTGGTACTTCCAATACCGTAAGTGCTGCAAATGGTGTTTCGCTCGGTACTTCAAATACCGTCTCCTCATCGAATGGAATTGCATTGGGTAATTCCAATTTAGTGAATGGTTCCAATGGAATGGCGATTGGGAATAGTGCAACTGCAGGTTCAAATCAATTGTATTCCAAGTTTACGGCAGGACACATTTTTGAAGGACAAGGTACTGCAATTGGTGATCATGTTGCTCGATTCTATAATCCGACATCCGGTGGGAATGGTATCGAAATCAAAATCGCAAATGGCATTCCGACAATGGCTAATAATTTCGTGACATTTGAAAATGCTTCCGGTGGTGTTGTTGGTCGCATCGAAGGTCAATCATCAGCCGGCGAGTTGGCAATGAGTGATAGATATCAGAGAGAACTCAGAATTCTTGATGGTGCCATTGAATCCGCGGAAAAAGCATGGCAAGCCGCAAAGAAAGATCGTGACATTCAGGCCGGTACTGTTGCAATTGAAACAGCGCAGACCGTTATTTCAGGTGCTCAACTTGGTGGTGAAATTGCTTGCGGAGCCAGCCCATTCACATTGAACTGTTCAGGTTCTGCTGCAGCTGCCGGAGCCGAATTGGCGATGAGTATAGCAAACTTGGTTACAGCCGGAGTTGGTCTTCAATATGCCAATGATAATGTTTCACTAGCTTTGGATGAATGGAATGGTGCCAAAGATGACAAAAAATTCTGGTATTGCGGTGCTACATACGGCTTGACCAATAATCTTGGTGTTACCTACGAATCCGGTTCCGCTGATTATGCGGAATGGCTTCCAAAACAAGATCTCAAAGAAAGTTTCAAGCCTTCTGATGTTGTTGGAGTGAAGAATGGTCTTATCAGCAAGAATACCGACAATGCAGACATGTTCATGGTTATCTCAAATAAACCAATCGTCTTGGGTAATACTCCTGAAAAAGGAAAAGAAAAGCATTTTGAGAAAGTTGCTTTCCTTGGTCAAGTACCCGTGAAGGTAATGGGCGAGGTTCATTTGGGTGATTATATTCTTCCAAGCGGTGGTAATAATGGATTAGCAGTCGCAGTGCGCCCCAATGATGTAACACCATCAGATTATCAAAGAATCATCGGCGTGGCATGGTCAGAAGGTGGCGAAGACAAACCATTCAACTATATCCGTGTTGCAGTTGGCATGAACCATGGTTCACTTGCAAAAGGCGCATCCGCACAGGCACAAAAGATTGCAAATCTCGAAACGCGTCTTAGCGCAATGGAGCGAATGATCACTCGCATGAGCAATGAGAATACAACAAGTACCGTTATGTCACTTGATGCATTCAAAAATGATGAACAGACAGCAGCTGTTGTGAATCATTTTGTCTATGATGTGGATAAGATCATTGATGGTACATATCAAGAATCAGGAAAAACCGGTAGTCCTGTCGATTTCATGAAACTCTTGGAAGAGAATAAAAAAGGCAATGCTCCATTGCCGAATATTCGTTTTCCGAACATGAGAGAAATCGAAGAAGGGTATAATGCTGCATTAAAGCATTTTGTGAATAGTGGCAATTCCATTGAGAACAATATCTTCTTCAATAGAATGGAAAATGACCCCATGTACAAAGAAGCAATGCTGAATCAAATGAAGCGCTTCTTGGATACAAAGACAGTCAATGCAGCCGCTCAACAACTTAAATCCAATTGATTCTTAAATGAGGACTATCATGAAAAATTTATTATTCATATCGCTGCTGACTGTCATGTTTCCACTCATGGCACTTTCACAGAATTCTTATAAGATAAGTGGTAGATTGCTCGAGCAAGTAACGGAGACAATCAATATACCTCCTGTCACTTCAACTGATTGCGATGGAAACACCGTTACATTGACCTCACCACCATTGCAAACCACTCGAATGAAATCGAGATCATTCACAACCATTACAATCAAGGTATATTTGGGAACAACAGCAACGGGCTCACCTGTGGCAACATTTTCTAATCTTACCAAGACTCAGATCAAATGGAATGGTCAAACCGCATCACCATTTACTCCTGCTACTTCTTCAGACACAGCAAAATTTGAGTATGAGATGACCGGCATTCCAAAAAGCCGAATCAGCTATACGGCATTCGTATATTTGGATGCAGGTACCACTTCAGTGTATTCCGAAGAATTTTTGCTTAATTCCGTCGCAGGCATTCCTATCGGAACCATTTGGCCATATATGGGTGATGGCAATGATTTGTCTGATCTTGAAGTTGGTGGCTGGTTCTTGTGCGATGGCAGAGACATTGATGCGGATTTGAATGCAAATCTCACTGAAGTAGAGCAAGATACGCTCATTGCATTATTCACGAGATCCGGAAAATATCAGCCCGGTAAACTTCCTGATTTACGAGGACGATTCCTTCGCGGTATGGATAAAGGAACGGGAAATGACCCTGATGCAGCTTCGAGAGCGGGCGGGAGCATTCTTGGAAGTGTGCAGAGCGATGAATTCAAGAGTCATGGACATACAGGTAACACTAATTCCGATGGTGCACATCAACATCAATATGTTGATGCTTATTATTCAGAGAATAATGGAGGTTCTACTAACCAAAAAGGAAGTGGTGATTCTGACAATGATAACGAAGATTGGACGAAAAATAGGTATACATATAATGATGGAGCACACGATCATACATTGACAATTAATTCCAATGGTGGCTCTGAATCTCGTCCCAAAAACGTCTATGTGAATTATATCATCAAATGCGTGAAATAAAGTAGATTGTGAAGCAAAAAAGCCGTGACTTTTTAAATGTCACGGCTTTTTTCTTTCTACCCAATGAGTTAGCTCTTAGATTAAGCTCCCACAAGCGCTCGATATGCATCCGCATCCATCAAACCATCAAGCTCTGAGGGATTGGAGAGTTCGATTTTCATGAGCCAGCCTGCGCCATAGGGATCTTGATTCACTTGTTCAGGACCATCATTCAATCCGGTATTGCATTCGATGATGGTGCCACTGACAGGAGCATATAAGTCGGCAACGGTTTTCACTGCTTCAATTGTACCAAAAGTATCGCCTGAGGATACTGTTGCATTGTCATTGAAATCCAAATACACAACATCGCCGAGCTCGCCTTGTGCATGATCGGTGACGCCTACGGTTCCAATATTGCCTTCAACTTTGATCCATTCATGATCTTTTGTGTACTTGAGTTCTGCGGGAATGTTCATGAGAGTATACCTTGAATATCTGTATGATTATTGCCAGCCTTTTGTGTCGAGATATTTTGTGTCGAAATCACCCGCGATAAAATCCGGATTATCCATCATCGCACGATGAAATGGGATTGTTGTATGCACTCCTTCAATGATGAATTCCTCCAAAGCACGCTTCATTTTTGCAATGGCCTCTCTGCGTGTAGGCGCAAAAGTGATGAGCTTTGCAAGCAGCGAATCATAATAGGGAGGAATCGCATATCCTTGATACATGTGCGAATCAACACGAACTCCATGTCCACCCGGAAAATTCACTGTTTTGAGCATGCCCGGCGATGGCCTGAAATCATGGAATGGATCTTCAGCATTGATGCGACATTCAATGGAGTGGAATTTGGGAGCCATTTGCGTGAGACTTAACTTCTCACCCGAAGCAACGAGCAATTGTTCTTTGACGAGGTCGATGCCGAGCGAAGCTTCCGTCACGGGATGTTCCACCTGAATGCGGGTATTCATTTCCATGAAATAGAAATTTTTGTGTTTGTCCACAAGAAATTCAATCGTACCCGCACCTTCATAATTCACGGCCAATGCAGCTTTCACGGCGGCATCACCCATTTCCTTGCGAAGCGCTTCGGTCATGATTGGGGAAGGAGTTTCTTCGATCAATTTTTGATGTCTGCGCTGAATGGAACATTCGCGTTCATTCAAATGCACGGCATTGCCATGTCTGTCCGCAAATACCTGAAACTCAATATGTCTGGGCTCTTCAATGAATTTCTCGATATACACATCGGGATTATTGAATGCAGACTCCGCTTCATTGCGAGCAACGATGAAAAGATTCTCAAATTCCTCCGCACTTGGAACAAATCGCATGCCTTTGCCACCGCCACCCGCGGAAGCTTTGATCATCACGGGATATCCCATTGCATCGGCAATCGCTTTTCCTTCTTCAACGGTTTCAACGATTCCTTCGGATCCGGGAATGACGGGTACACCGGCAGATTTCATGGTGTCTTTCGCGACTGATTTATTACCCATATTCCGAATGGCATGCGCGCTCGGACCAATGAATGTGATGCCGATTTCAGCGCATATTTCAGCAAAGGTGTCATTCTCGGCAAGAAAACCATATCCGGGATGAATGGCATCTGCTCCTGTAATTTGTGCTGCGGTGATGATGGCGGGAATGTGGAGATAACTTTCTCTACCTGAAGCAGGGCCGATGCAGACAGCTTCATCGGCAAAGCGTACATGAAGCGAGGTTTTGTCTGCCATGGAGTAAACGGCAACGGTTTTGATGCCCATTTCCTTACATGCGCGAATCACACGCAATGCAATTTCTCCGCGATTTGCTATGAGGACTTTTTGTATCATGACGAGAGATGTATCGTGATAAAAAACATTCTTTGCAGGAATGATTAATCAGGCTTGACGATGAACAATGGTTGATTATATTCAACCGGTTGCGCATTGTTTGCAAGAATGCTCACGATGGTTCCGGAGACATCGCTCTCGATTTCATTCATGAGTTTCATTGCTTCGACGATACAAAGGGTTTGTCCTACACTCACGCGTGAACCAACTTGCACGAATGCAGGGGCATCGGGAGATGGTGAACTATAAAAAGTGCCGACAATTGGTGAGAGAATCGTATGGGTATTTTCCTCGGCGACCGGTGCGGAAGCAGGCATTGCCTGTGCAGGTGCGGGTTGTGTGTTCTGGCCATGAGCAGGAACATGTACCGGAGCCGCTGGTGCCATATGTGTGACCACTTGATCAGGTCCGCGCTTGGAAACTGAAATTGAAGCACCTTCTTCTTCAATCATGAGTTCTGTGGCAGAACTGGCATCAAAAATTGCCAGTAGTTCTTTCAAGTATTGTAAATCCATGATGTCTCCTCCGATGATAATGAAAAAGCGTGTCACCGAGTGCATCGGCAGACACGCCTTTCGGGAAGTGTCTGATGATTATTCTTTCACGCGCTCAACATATTCGCCGGAGCGAGTGTCAATGCGAAGCATATCGCCTTCATTCACAAAAATGGGAACCTGAATGGTGGCGCCTGTTTCAACGGTGGCGGGCTTGAGCACATTCGTTGCGGTGTCTCCACGAACGCCGGGCTCAGTTTGTGTGACGCGCAAATTCACATGGGAAGGCAATTCAACGGACAAAACGGAAGTTTCATCAGATGTCAATTGCACTGCCTGATTCTCTTTCATGAATTTCGCGGCACTACCAACGATGTTTGCGTCCACGGGGATTTGATCATAGGTGTTCACATCCATGAACACATAGGATTCACCATCGCGATAGAGATATTGATAATCATTGCGTTCCACTCTCACGAATTCAATGGTTTCACCGGAGCGATAGCGATTTTCAAGCAATTTGCCTGTGCGAAGCACTCGCAGTTTCACTTGATAAAAAGCACGGAGATTTCCCGGAGTGCGATGCTCGCTTTCCAAAACTTGGCATAATTCGCCATTATATTTCAAAAAAGCTCCAATGCGAAGATCGGCTGTGGTTGCCATACACCATCCAAAATGTGAAGAAGAGTAGGGAATAACGCCCTGAATCAGTGAGGTCTCGAGCGGATTCGAACCGCTGTAGGGGCTTTTGCAGAGCCCTGCCCAGCCACTAGGCGACGAGACCGGAGGTGCTTGTCCTTAAAGACAAGAACGGATTACAAAAATACCTTTGCGAAGGCTCAATTACAAGGAGAAAAAACGATGTGGAAAACATGGCGAAGATTCAAAAAAAGTGTGAAGCAGGGGATTGCCGAGTGCATGTCAGTGCCTATTTTTGCAATGCTCATGGCAATATCACACAGTGCATGACATTGTTTCATTTTATGGGATCTTTTATGGCCTCTTCCAATCCTCTGTTTTTGACCAAACCTCTTTCTCAATTGCAACAGGAGGCTGATGGCGTGGGTGAAAGCCATACGCTCAAGCGTACATTGGGTCCGATGAATTTGGTTCTTCTTGGAATCGGTGCAATCATCGGTGCAGGTTTATTTTCTCTTACAGGCATCGCCGCCGCAAACAATGCCGGCCCTGCGGTCACGATTTCATTCATCGTTGCCGCAGTTGGTTGCGCTTTTGCAGGATTATGTTATGCCGAATTTGCATCCATGATACCTATAGCGGGTTCAGCATATACATATTCCTATGCAACGATGGGCGAATTGCTCGCTTGGACGATTGGTTGGGATTTGGTATTGGAATATGCCGTGGGAGCGGCTACTGTGGCCATCAGTTGGTCGCGTTATCTCGTGAAATTATTGGGCATTTTTGAAGTTGGTCTTCCACATCAATTTGCGATGTCGCCATGGGATCCGCCCTATATACTGCCGGATGGAACATCTGTCTCAGGCATAATCAATCTGCCTGCTGTGTTCATCACGGTGATGATGTCATTATTGCTGATTCGAGGCACCGAAGAATCCGCAAAAACAAATGCCATCGTGGTATTTCTCAAGGTGATTGTTGTATTGATTTTCATCGGACTCGGCTGGGCTTATATTGATCCCGCAAATTATACACCATATATCCCTGAAAATACGGGAGTCTATCAGCATTTTGGTTGGACAGGCATTGTAACTGGTGCTGCCGTTGTGTTCTTTGCTTTCATTGGTTTTGATGCTGTGTCCACTGCGGCACAGGAAGCAAAAAATCCACAACGCGACATGCCGATTGGCATTTTGGGATCACTTGCGGTGTGCACTGTATTGTATGTATTGTTTGCACATGTCATGACCGGACTCGAGAATTACAAAAACTTTGCCGGTGAAGCCGCACCTGTTGCACTTGCCATCATGAAGACACCCTATACTTGGCTTCAGACTGCCATCATCATTGCGATTTTGGCGGGATATTCTTCCGTGATTTTGGTGATGTTGCTTGGTCAATCACGCGTCTTTTTCTCGATGAGCAAAGATGGTCTTTTACCCGGACTGTTTTCTGCAGTTCATCCAAAATTTCATACGCCATATAAATCAAATCTGTTTTTCTTGGTTTTCGTTTCGCTCTTTGCGGCATTCGTACCCGTGACTATTGTGGGGGAAATGACGAGCATCGGTACGCTGTTTGCATTCATCTTGGTGTCATTCGGCATCATCGTGATGCGTAGAACGCATCCTGATGTTCCAAGAGCATTCAAGACGCCACTTGTTCCGCTTGTTCCCATGCTTGGCATTGGCACATGTTTTTACATGATGTATTCATTGCCACTCGATACATGGCTAAGACTCATCATTTGGATGGCAATCGGATTTGTTGTGTATTTCTCCTATGGCGCGAAGCATTCCAAGATTCGCAAAGCCGCAATGAGCTGATGCATTGATTGTTTTTTTCAAAGGTCAAGGAGATTATCCTTGGCCTTTTTCTTTTCTAGATGAATATGTCTGAATTCAATCCCGCCACATATTGGCAAGAGCGTTTGTCAACCGATATCGGTTTGCACAGAGTTGGTCATCTTGCTTATGGCAAAGCATTCAATCGTGCATTGTATGCCATTCGCAGGCATGTCTTCAATGCCGTATGCATGCGTCATGTGAGAGACATCGAACGGAAAACGGTTCTTGATTGCGGGAGCGGAACTGGGTTTTATCTGAATCTGTGGTTGCGAAAGAATCCGGCAAAGTTGTTGGGACTTGATTTCACGGAAGCCTCAGTGGAATTTTGCGCAAGAAGATTTCCATCCATCACCATGTATCATTGCGATATCACGAATGCTGAATCCATGAGCGTTATTGAAGATGGAATGCTGGATATCATATCGATCTTTGATGTATTGTTTCATGTGACCGATGATGCATCATATCATTCTGCTTTGCATCAACTTGCAAGAATCATGAAAGATGATGGACTATTGATGTATTCTGACAATTTTCCGCATTCGGGCACAAAAAGGGAAAGGCATATCGTGCATCGTTCAAAGGATGAAGTCTATGAAGCATTGGACAATGCAGGTTTTGACATCATTGAACGATTACCGATGTTTTATCTGATGGGATATCCTGTTGACACAGAATCTGCATGGCCGGGGAAATTGTGGAATCTCTTGATGTACCCGGTCAGAAAAAGTGAACTCATCGGGATGATCTATGCTGCATTGCTATATCTTCCAGAAATGGTGAGTATTTCTGTGTTTGCTGAAAGCCCCACGACTGAATTGGTGATATGCAAAAGAAAAGCCCGATGAATCATCGGGCTTTTACTTTATCCAAGATAGGATCGCAATGCTTTTGACCGCGAGGCATGACGCAATCTGCGAATTGCCTTTTCCTTGATTTGCCTAACGCGCTCACGAGTAAGATTGAACTTTTCTCCGATTTCTTCAAGTGTGAGACATACGCCATCGAGTCCGAAATACAATTTGATTACTTCCGCTTCTCTTTGAGAAAGGGTGGTGAGCACTTGTTGCACTTCGACACGCAATGATTCACGCATCAATTCTGAATCCGGTGGTGGTTGCTGATCATTCGGGAGAATATCGAGCAAGCGATTGTCTTCGCCTTGCACGAATGGTGCATCAACCGAAAGATGTCTACCGGATATTTTTATCGTCTCGGCAATTTCCGCGACGCTCATGTCCAATTGTTCTGCAAGTTCTGCGGCTGTTGGTTCGCGCTCGAATGCTTGCTCAAGCTCACTGAATTTCTTACCGATTTTATTCAAAGCACCAACGCGGTTCAGAGGAAGGCGTACGATGCGAGATTGTTCGGCAAGAGCCTGAAGGATTGATTGCCTGATC
This sequence comes from bacterium, assembly GCA_046093685.1. GTDB lineage: Bacteria > Bacteroidota > Ignavibacteria > Kapaibacteriales > UBA961 > UBA961. The sequence continues at coordinate 140 of JBJTFZ010000006.1, read as the reverse complement.
CACCACACGGCATAGGAAATGAATTTGAATCCGCGAGTTTCATCGAAACGCTTTGCAGCTTTAATCAAACCGAGATTGCCTTCATTAATGAGATCACCCAAGGAAAGACCCTGATTTTGATATTGCTTTGCAACACTCAC
>JBJTFZ010000005.1:0-2329 GCA_046093685.1 bacterium | reverse complement strand
CTTGCGGTTCTTCCCATTGAGGATAGAAATCACTGGATCTACCAGGTAGTGAAAATTCATAAGGTCCACGATATACGGTGATATCCATATCAAAATTTCCGTGACCCGGATGAGCTGGTGCAGCCCATTCCAAAGTATTTGCCTGCCAAGGATTTCTAGGCGCAGCTTTACCATACTTTAATGACCAGAAAATATTGAAGATAAGTATAAGCTGTGAAAAACCTAAAATAATTGCAGCAAATGTGATGAACTGATTCATTGGTTGAAATTGCTGCAAAAACTCATAGATATATGGATTGTAAATTCTTCTCATGTGTCCACCAACGCCTAAAATGTGCATTGGATAGAATGTGAGATTGAAGAACACGAATGACCAATAGAAATGCTTGCGACCAAGACTTTCATTGAGCATCTTTCCATACATTTTTGGAAACCAATAATAGATACCTGAAAATATTTCGAAAAGTGCACCACCAAAAAGAACATAGTGAATGTGAGCATGAATAAAGTATGTATCGTGAATATAAAGATCGACTGGAGCAGATGCCATGAACACACCGCTTAATCCACCAATGATGAATGTTGCAATGAATGCCAATGAATTAAGATTAGCAGAGGTAAAACGAATATCACCTCTCCAAATGGTACCAAGCCAATTGAAAATTTTAATCGCTGAAGGAACCGCGATCACGATCGTGGAGAGCATAAATGTTGTACCAAGCAGTGGGTTCATTCCGGATTGGAACATATGATGTCCCCATACGATGAAACCTAGAAAAGCTATTCCCATGATCGCAAAAATCATGGCTTTATATCCATAGAGTGGCTTGCGTGCAAATGTTGCCAATACATCAGAGACAATTCCCATTCCTGGCAGAATCATGATATACACCGCCGGATGAGAATAAAACCAAAACAAATGTTGCCAGAGTATTGGTTGTCCACCACCGCCAAGCAATTGCTTATGCTCCAACAGTTCATTTCCTTTCTGTACAAAGGCACCTGTAAGGAGCGAATTGTCAGGAGCTCCTACAAGCAAATTGTCAGGCATGAAAAATGAAGTATGTAAATATTGATCAGCCAGTTGCATTGAAATCGCAGCAGCCAAAACAGGGGTTCCGAGCGTGATCAATATAGCTGTAATAAACAATGCCCAAACAGTGAGGGGCATACGGAAAAAATGCATTCCTTTGGCGCGCTTATTCACAATCGTTGCTAGGTAATTGGTGGCACCCATGATAGATGAAAAACCAATCAAAAAGAGTGATATGAGCCAAGTTGTCTGACCTGCACCACTGGAAGGACCAAGTGGTGGATATCCTGTCCAACCCGCAGCAGCAGCACCAGAATCAAAAAAGAAACCGGAAAGAAGTATCAACCCTGCAGGTGGCACAAGCCAAAAAGAAAACATGTTCAGTCTTGGCAATGCCATGTCATCGGTTCCGATCATGAGAGGAATGCAGAAATTCCCGAACATCCCGACAGCAAGTGGAATGATGACATAAAAGATCATCACTGTACCGTGAAGGGACAGCAATTGTGTATAGAAATTAGCAGAAACTGCACCGTCCGAAACCCAAGTATCAGGGAGGATATTTCCAATCAATGGAATCGCCTCACCTGGGTATGCCAATTGCCAACGAATGAGCAATGCAAAAAGTCCTCCTACAAAAAGGAAGAGCAATGATGCAAGCATAAACTGTTTTGCAATGACCTTGTGATCGGTAGAGAAAATGTATTTTCTGATGAACGAGACATCATGATGATGCGAATGATCTCCATGAGAATCGTGTCCGTGAGCTTCATGTGCATGAGCGAGTGCCGATTGCATATGTACCACCAATGGTAATCGTTAATGGTTAATTTTTCTTAGTTGTAGTGGAATCAGGTGCTGCTGCCAAAACTGCGGTTGTATCCGCAGAAGGTGCTACTTCAGGCTTCTTGAGTTTATACTGTTGGTCCAACCATGCATCGTACTCTTGCTGAGAATCCATAATAAGAAGTCCACGCATGTTATAATGACCCGAACCACATAGTTCAGCACAAGCTATTTCATATCTTCCCGCTTTTGTTCCATTGAACCAAACTTTAATCCACTGGCCGGGAACAGCATCTTGCTTCACTCTGAAATTAGGAAGGAAAAAGCTGTGCAAAACATCATTTGATGAAAGATTAACAAGAACATTCTTGTTTATGGGAAGATGAGCTTCCACAGGTCGAGCACCACCCGGACTGATGATCACCAAATCATCTTTGCCATGGGCATCATTGGAATCTATGCCAAATGGATTGGCAGAGCTAATCTGATTACGATCCTTCTTTCCAAATA
>JBJTFZ010000004.1:0-16853 GCA_046093685.1 bacterium | reverse complement strand
GTTTTGTTAAATCTGATAAATCTTTTTTTGAAAATATCTGATCCATTTCCTTTGCAAAAACCTGCATGGGAGTTTGAAGGTCTTTCAACACCTTTATACCTTTCTTCGTTATTCTTGTCAATGACATGCGTTTGTCAACTTCGCTCGTCACTCGGTCTGCCAATCCTTCGGCAACAAGTCCATCAATAAGCCTTGTTACATCCGGCGCTTTTTCAAGCATCCTTTCAATGATATCCTTCCTGCAATACCCATCAGGGTAACAACCCTTAAGTATTCGAAGAATATTGTACTGAGAATGGGTAATGCCCTTTCCTTCACAAACAAACGATTGTTTCCGCTTGATGATATCGGCAGCCACCAATATGCTCAACATTGCTTGCTGAACATCTGACTCAAAGCGCGGTTGTTTGAGGCGTATTTGTATTGCTGATTCAATCATGTTGCAAATATATGTGTTTGAACATATATGTTCCAACACATAAATTATTTTTCTACTTTTGCCATCATTAACATTCAAGAAATATGAAACATGAAAAATCCTGTGAATGTATATCTGGAACGTTTTTCCGGGCCTAGACGGAAAAGGCTGGAAGAGATGCGATCAATTTTGCAAGAGGCTTTGCCTCATGCAGAAGAGTGTATTTCCTATGGCATGCCGGCATATCGTACATCAAAAGTATTGGTCTATTTTGCCGGACATAAAGATCATATCGGGTTTTATCCCACTTCTTCCGGAATTAGAACATTCGAACATGAACTCGGTCGTTGGAATCATTCAAAAGGTGCAATTCAATTTCCTTATGATGAGAAATTGCCCAAGGGATTGATCAAAAGAATTGCTCGAATGAGGATGCGGGAGACTGAGGAGTCAACAAAAAAGAGATGCATACTAAAGAATGAGCCCATAAAGTTGGAGTATTATGAACAAGCATTGACAAAGATGGAATCATCACTTAGAAACTCCGGTCTATCCAAACCTGCGCTTCGCGCTTTGATAGATCACGGCATCATGACAATCAAGTCGCTAAAAAAACCGAATGTGCTTTCCTTTGGCTCTATGCATGGCATCGGTCCACATGCACTGCGCATTATAATGGATTTGCGTGATTCGAATGATTGACCATCCAGAATACTCCGAATTTATCTTGAACCTGACCATAATAAGCTCCCCAAAACATTTCCTGCATAGGCTGGAGAATCGAGCCCTCTTCTGCGAGTGCAGAAAACAATCGATCAGCCTCTTCTCTTGTATCAGGTTCTAGATTGATATTCACATTATTGCCTTGAATCACCGAAAATCCCATTTCCTTCGGTGCATCCGTACCCATGAGAATCAAACCTCCCATGATTTCCAATTCAACATGCAGAATCATTGCTTTGACTGCATCGCTCATGGGCGGTACGCCATCCATCGTCGGCATATCTCCAAATCGTGCAATGCCATCATTTCCGAATTCACCACCGAATATGGATTTATAAAAAAGAAATGCTTCTTCCGTATTTCCCGGAAAATTGAGATAAATGCTTGTTCTCGCCATAATTGAATCTCCAAAGAAAAATGAGACTATATGTTTGAAGTATCGTAAATGTATAAAATATGCTAATTTCGCCACACGAAACTAAGCCCAAAAAACATGATACATAGATTACTTTCTTCATTCAAGAGTGCCTCATTGCAATCACCATTGCAGCATGATGCATATTTCAATCAGCTACGAGAAAAAGAGTACTCAAGATTGGATAAAGCCGGTCATGTATATCTTGATTATACAGGGGGTAATCTCTATGCTGAATCGCAACTATTGAAGCATCAGGCTATGCTGCGAGAGAATGTTTTTGGGAATCCGCATTCAACGAATCCTTCCTCGCAATATGCCACGAATCTCACCGAAGAAGCCCGCCAAGAAGTATTGAAGTTTTTCAATGCCGATGACTATTTCTGCATCTTCACCCAAAATGCCACGGAGGCATTGCATATTGTCGGGGAATGTTATCCTTTCGGCGAACAATCACAATTTGTTTTGCTTGCCGATAATCACAATTCGGTGAATGGCATTCGAGAATATTGTCGGTCAAAAAATGGCGCTTTCACATATGTTCAGACCTACTATGAAGATTTGATGATTGATGAGAAAGCTCTTCTTCGCGAACTCGATGGACATTCAGATAAAAAACACAAACTCTTTGCATTTCCCGGTCAGTCCAATGTATCGGGTGTTAAACATGATTTGTCTTGGATACAAAAAGCACAAGATCGAGGATGGAATGTATTGCTTGATGCCGCTGCATATGCTCCCACGAATAGACTCGATCTCAAAAAAATGCAACCGGATTTTGTATCGCTGTCATTCTATAAGATATTTGGTTATCCAACCGGAATTGGATGTCTGCTCGTTAAAAAATCATCTTTTGATTTGCTCAAAAAACCTTGGTTTGCCGGTGGAAATGTGACAATGGTCGCAGTACTTTCACCTCATCATTATCTCCATGACAATCATGAGCGATTTGAAAATGGAACCATCAACTATCTTGATATTCCTGCAGTCACAATTGGATTGAGATTCATCGAGTCCATCGGTCGTGACAAAATTTCCGAGCGCATTCAATCACTCATGCAATATCTCTGCGGAGAATTGAAGACGATGCATCATGCAACAGGAATGAAGCAGGTGAGTTTATACGGTCCGGAAGATAGAACAAAGGCCGGTGGCACCGTCATCATGACATTCCTCAATCCGGATGGTACAGCGGTGCCATTTGAAATCGTGGAACAAAAAGCCAATGAGCATATGATTTCCCTTCGTTCGGGATGTTTTTGCAATCCCGGAATCGATGAGATCTTCAATTGTGTCACAACAGAAGAATTGACTCAATTTTTCAGTGGAAGAACAAAAGGGAATTATTCCGACATGTTTAATTTTCTAAAAAAGATGCGTGGGGCAGTGCGAATTTCAGTGGGTATTGCAACCACAAAATCCGACATAGATCGCTATGTGAAATTCGTGGGAAGCATGCGGGATAAACATATCTGAGTTATCGTTTCGGTAATTCTCTTGCACCAAAGGTTTTGACAAGAGTTTTCTCAACTTCACTCAACTCCCTCTCAATGGATTTTGGCTTTGATTGCTCAATTACTTCCAATTGCGAAGGCATTGAACCGATGATGCCAAGCCCTCCATTCTGTAAATGCGTTTCTTTAGGTTTGATGGATTCAAATATCGAATTCTTTTTTTCTTGCCCCTCGCCTTCTTTTCCCTCCAGCAACTTGACTTCAATTTCCAACCCATAAAATGACATCAGTGCCTTTTTCAATTGATCAATATTTGTCTTCAATTGTTCAAATGTAAAAGTCAGTCCGGTATGGATAAACAAAGTGTCATTCTCAATACGAGGTTCAACGGTATTCAAAGCAAATTGAAGTATGGGAGATGTGGAATCAATGAATTCCTCCCAGCGATTGAGAATATCGATGCTTAATGAAGCTTTTTGAGGAGATTCGGCATTCTGTTCAATATGTTTTTTTTCTTCCTTCACCTCATTGACAAGAGGCTTGAAAGGATTAATCACTTCAGGAGTTTTTTTTTCAGGGGTTGTGATGACCTTGGGTTCTTGTCCGGACTCTCCACGCAATGATTGAATCACTTCTGAGATTTCCACGATAGAATCAAGGGAAGCCATTTGTGTAAGGGCAAGTTCAAGGCGAACGCCGGGCTGAGCTGCGAATTTCAAACCATGTTCAGTGGATGTGACGATATGCATCAAACGCAGCATTTCTGCCTGAGAAAAATAGACTGCTTCTTTTTCATAACGCTCAAGAAAATTTGCACTGCTTTCAATCAGTGATGTTGAACCGGTGGCTTGCACGGATAGGATATTGCGAAAATGTTCAAGAAGGCCATTCAAACATTCTTGAATGTCATAACCCTTGACAATCACATCGCGAGCAATAGCAAACATCTCCGCTACATTCTTCTCCCGAATAGCTTTGCTAATCCTGAAGAAAAACTCAGTGTCTATCAAATGCAGTGCATCATGCACATCGGAGGCAATGATTGTGTTCCCACAAAATGCGCGTACTTGATCAAAAATACTTTGAGAATCCCGCATGGATCCATCTGCCTTACGCGCTATGGCAATCAATGATTCTTCATCAATGGAAATTCCTTCTCCAACAGCAATCTTTTGCAATTGTTGGACGATGGTATCGATCTCCATTCTTCGAAAGTCAAATCGCTGGCAACGAGAAAGAATCGTTGCGGGAACCTTATGAACTTCTGTGGTCGCAAAGATGAACATCAAATGCGGTGGTGGCTCTTCGAGTGTTTTGAGAAGTGCATTGAATGCCGATGTTGACAGCATATGAACTTCATCAATGATATACAGCTTATACTTTCCATGTACCGGAGGATAACGCGAATTTTCTCGAAGTTTTCGGATGTCTTCCACGCTATTATTCGATGCACCATCAATTTCAATCACATCTATTGAACGGCCATCCATGATGTCCTTGCAGGAAGCACATGAATTGCAAGGTTCAGCATCCGGACCGGGGTTCAGGCAATTCAAAGCTTTGGCGACAATTCGAGCGGATGTTGTTTTCCCTACTCCTCGAGGACCCGTGAACAAATATGCATGATGCACTCTGCCCGTAAGCATGGCATTGCGCAATGTGGTTGCGATATGATCTTGTCCTACAACTTCGGCAAAAGTCATTGGGCGCCATTTTCTGGCGGTCACAATATAGTGTTCATTGTGTTCCATGCCGGACATGATCAACCCTGATTCTTTTTGAATGCTTCCACTTTGTCTCGAATCTTCGCATATGCCGCCACTTCCCTATATCCTTTTTCAGGAACGGTTTCAAAGAAGTCCGCATCTGCCTGATCAAGTACATGAATATGAGCTGTCTCAACAACCCAAATATTCAATGTTTGACCTCTCCGACCATATTGTTCTTTTGCATAAGACATCGCCAATTCGGGTGTAGGGGCATGTACTGACCCCACATGAGCATGGTGCCCGCCCGTCTTGCTCTGAACGAACACTTCAAATGTCTGAAACTGATCCATCGGTTCTTTTGCATCGAAAGCCATCTCCGGCTCTGCTTCAAGTTGCGCACGTTCAATGCGCGGATCCAATGATTTGATTGTTGGCATACGATTCATTAACGATAATGGATGGAAAACTCTCCCTTCCGCATCGCAATTTACGATTTTCAATGCAGTTGAGGAGGGTTATGGGTTGGGAATACCGTATTTTTGTGTTCATGATGGCTTTTCCATCATGTAAAAATCAGAGTCATGGCATGAATTTCATAGATAATGCAATAATTGAAGTCTCTTCCGGAAAAGGCGGAAAGGGTCACATGAGTTTTCGCAAGGAGAAGTTTGTTCCTTTGGGCGGACCCGACGGAGGAAATGGCGGAAAAGGTGGTGATATCGTGTTTGAGGCGGACAGACAATTGACGACTCTTCTCGACTTTCGCTATGAGAGGAAATATCAAGCGGAAGATGGCATACAAGGCGGGACATCGCGTTGCACAGGCAAAAGTGGTAAAGACAAAATCATTCGGGTTCCATCCGGAACAGTTATTCGCAATGTGGAAACGCAAGAAGTAATTGCTGATCTCACTGAAGACAAGCAGCGCGTGACCATCGCAAAAGGCGGAAGAGGAGGTCGGGGGAATGCTGAATTCACGACATCCGTAAATCAAGCACCCAGACATTTCGAACCGGGAGAGCCAGGAGAGGAATTCACGCTTGAATTGGAATTGAAAATCCTTGCGGACATTGGTTTGGTGGGATTCCCCAATGCCGGAAAATCAACACTGATATCCGTGATGTCTGCCGCAAAACCAAAAATCGCCGATTATCCATTCACAACATTGATACCAAATCTCGGAATGGTCTATGTTGGCAATGAACGCTCTTTCACGATGGCGGATATTCCCGGCCTCATAGAAGGAGCGCATGAAGGAAAGGGATTGGGCATACAATTTCTTCGTCATGTTGAACGCACAAAAGTACTTGTGTTTTTGCTTGATGCAATGAGCGGTGATCCGGTTGAGGAATATTCTGTGCTTTGCGAAGAATTACGAAAATATGATCCATCAATGTTGGAGAAACCACGCATCATTTGCATTAGCAAAATGGACACGGTCACCGATGCGGACAGACCTATTTTGGAAGCTTTGAATTTTGGTAAAGAATATCTCAAACTGTTGATATCAGCAGTTTCAGGGGAGAATATCGAGGTATTGAAAAGGGAGATGTGGAAATTATTGTCGGAAGGGGAAAAGGAATAAGGGAGCGACCCCGAGAGGACTCGAACCTCCGACATCAAGTTTAGGAAACTTGCGTTCTATCCGGCTGAACTACGGGGTCAGACCTCAATGAATCTGCTCATCACCATGCAATAGCATGCGATGCAAAGAATGTTTGGATTCTTCATCTTGAAACAGAAGGGACACAATCAACATCGTGAGGGTTGAATTGTCGACATTGCCGATATTCATCATCGATGCACGCTCTATGATCATTTCAACATGTTCTGTTTGCAATAAACCAATTTCACGAAAATGAATCAGTTTTCCCCATGCTTCACCGGAAAACATCATGCGTTCGGAATCATTCAAAATACGGTGGGAATGCTCCGATCGAGTTGCATGATTTGTCTTTTCAAGCATGGACTGCTCGATGCGTTCTGCAATCCAACTCAATGCAGTTGAAATTTCCGCAACAGTAAAGCCTCTGCTTTCCAATTCCTTGAATTGCAACTTGGTGAGCTTATCACCTGTTTGCATTTTGCCGATGACTTCGGAAATAATTTGCATGATGCGGTCATACATTGTCAATACCTCATCCTTGAGAATTTCCGGCATGCATGTATTTTGTTTCAAGAATGCTCATTTGCTTTTTGCCTTCAGGTGTTGCATCGTCATATCCCGCAAGATGCAAAGCGCCATGCGCGGCAAGCCTGAGAATCTCTTCGGTTAGGGTCACACCATACTCAACAGCCTGATTGCGAGCCGTGTCCGCACTTATGTACACCTCACCTTCAAGCGGATCCTCGCTGATGGGAAATGTGATTACATCCGTGGGATAATCATGTTTCAAAAATTCAATATTGAGCTCATGAATGCGTTCATCGGTGACGATGATCACATTCACTTCCGCTTCTTTTATCCCTTCACTTGCAAAAACTCTTCGAACCACTTCTTGTATTTTGGTTCGAGGAACAGGTTTTTGATTTGAATCATTGAAAACCTGAACTTGAATTTTATTGTTACGAGAACTCATTGTAGAATACTCTCCGCTATTGACATTTGCATTGCTGACATCAACACCGCAGGATCAAGCATGATGGGATCCGTGCGGAGCAACTCTCTTTTGATGGGAGTGAACATTGAGCAGGTGCAATTCTTGCCAATCACCATGCTCGAAACATACACATCATCCACCCTCAAAAATATCACCTCATCAGGCTCGAATACCATCGCATGAGTGCAACCATGCAATTCAAAGTATCCGTGCCCCGTCTGTACGGCAATCAAGGACCCGATTTCGCCATTTCCAAAATCCACGGATTCATGCACGATTACCGTCTGCGCCTGACCCGTTGAAGGATTTGACATTTGCCATAACCATGCATCATCCTGCCTTGTCGGAGAAATCTCCAACACTCGGGCAATTGCCTCAATGTCTTGTGCAGAAAAGGGTATCGTCATGGCATCATGTAGTGTTTGGTCTTGTCCGCCTTATGCCGCAAAGTGCAAAAATACGATAATTCTTGTGATTTACGGCCTGTGAGTCTTCCTGACATGGGAAAACACACTGAAAGAAAACAAGGAAAAGACCTGTTTTTTGCGTATCTTCGCCACTTGCGTTTTTTTTGACAAAGTATTTGAATTTCAAGGTCATAGACAGGTTTTTTACATGCATTCCTTAGCAACTTCAACAGCCAAACAACTTCTATCGCAATGTTCCGGTAAGACCATTGCCGTAGTCGGCGATGTCATGCTCGATAGGTATTTCTGGGGAGCCGTCAATCGCATTTCTCCTGAAGCTCCCGTGCCCGTGATTGATTTGGAACATGAGTCCCTGCATCTCGGAGGAGCAGCGAATGTGGCCGGAAATCTCCGTGCTTTAGGGGTAAATCCCTTGCTATGCGGTGTGATAGGCGATGATAATTCCGGTGCAATGGTTATGGATATCCTTGAATCCATGGGGTGCTCTGCCGCAGGCATGATTCGTCTTGCACATCGGCCAACAACAGTCAAAACACGCATCATTGGCAATAATCAACAGATGTTGAGGGTTGACCGCGAAATTCGGGAGGCAATCACCGCAGCCGAAGCCGACATGCTCCTTGCATCAGTCATGAATATTCCGGACTTATCGGGTATCATCCTCGAGGACTATAATAAGGGAGTAATGACAAAAGAATTGATTCATTCACTCTGCTCAATCGCTCAAGCTCGAAATATCCCTGTCTTCGTGGACCCCAAATTCAATCACTTCTTTGAATACAAAGGCGTGACGGTATTCAAACCCAATCGTAAAGAAGCTCAGGAGGCTCTGGGTTTTTCACTTCGCACATCGGATGAAATCCAAAAGGCCGGAAAAGAACTATTGAGCAGACTCGAATGCGAAAATGTTCTTCTTACGCTTGGTGAACAAGGAATGATGCTTTTTGAACAAAATGGCAATATCTCTTCCGTTCCAACCAGAGCACGAAAAGTTTCTGATGTCTCGGGTGCAGGAGACACGGCAATAGCAATGCTCGCAGCTGCAATGGCAGGTGGAGCAAGCATTCAAGATGCGGCTGCTTTATCGAATTATGCAGCAGGAATTGTATGTGAACAACCCGGTATCGTTTCCGTCACTCCGGATGAAGTGATACACGCAATTGACATTGATGCGGAATGATATATGCCGAAGTTCACTCAACCCGATGAATCAATCATTGCAACTATAGATCCACTCGAACATGTATTCCTTGTAAGTGAGATTTTTCATTCCATACAAGGTGAAGGACTGCGAGCAGGAGAACGATGTGTGTTCATCAGACTTCATGGATGCTCACTTCGATGTTCTTGGTGCGATACGCCATATGCATTGGACAAACGCACAGGTGGAATTCCGATGTCGGGAAAGGAAATCATTGAAAAAACAATTTCATTCAATTGCAAGTTCATAGAATTCACCGGTGGAGAGCCACTTGAACAAATTCCGGTGCATGGATTGATGAAATATTTTTGCGATGAGGGATTTACTGTTGCCGTAGAAACAGGTGGTCATATCGATATATCACATGTCGACCAAAGAGTGATTCGAATCATGGATGTGAAATGTCCCGACTCCAAAATGAGTTCATTGAATCATCTCAAAAACTTGACCATTCTCAATAGTAAAGATGAAGTGAAGTTCGTGCTTGCATCCAGATCCGACTATGAATGGGCCAAAAACATCATCGAAGAATATGATGTGATCAATGCATGCGGAGCAGTATTGATGTCATGCGTTTTTGATTCCCTGCCATTCAAGTCATTGGCCGAATGGATTTTGGAGGATGAACTGAATGTACGAATGCAAATCCAGATGCATAAATTCATCTGGGATCCGTCCATGCGAGGCGTGTGATTTAGAAAGGCAATGTTTCAAAGAGATTTTCAGAAACTCCTGATTCAATGATCTCAGCGATATACTCGCCTTCTTCATTACGAGTGCAAATCAATGTTTTGGCCGATATGCCTTGTGCATTGGAAACAGCATGCAGAGTATCCTTGCATGCATGAACAATCTCATTGAGCACCATTCCGCGCTCAGTGATAAATCGATAATCGGCATCGCAAACATCTCCAAAGCATGGAACTGCTTTGACGATCAATGCTGAACTCATGATAAATACCTATGATTCATTAAAAAACTCATGAATCATCAGACTGCAATAACAATGCCAAAAGATATGGATAATACATCTCCCTTATATGAAGCCATGAAAAGGCGAACTGTTTCGATGGGATCCAATCGCGAAACACCGCTTCAATTATACTTCCAAATCAATGTGGATGAACATGGCGCTTATCTTCGAATCATTGATGATAGCAGACGAGACATAGAGCCTGATCCAAGAGGGTATTCCGGATCGGTACGAGATCTATTGCAATTGATTAATGCCATCAGATTAAGAACAGCATTTCAAATTGATTGGGAGAAACCTTCAGGAAGATTATATCTGGCAGACAATGAAATGCTCTTGTGGCAGCTGAGAAATTGTCCGAATGTGGTGGATGCGGCAATGAGACCAATTGAGTTCGCGGACAATACCAATCTGGGAAAAGTAATCATCACCATTCAAGAAACAGAACCTCAATTGGAAACAACTTTCGCCGTGGAATATGAGCATGAGATCATCTCACCCATCATGGCCATCAGCGAAACATGTGTATATGCACAAGGAAGATTGATTGATATCAAGCCTCTTGGAGGAAAGCCTCAATCTTTGCGATTGTTTCAAACATTCGTATTTCCACATGAATTGGAAAAATACCTTTCATTGTTGATTAGCACATATCCCGGTATCAATATCCGATATGACAACTATACCGTGGAAGAAGGCGAGCCTCTTACTACTCAACAATGTGTATTTATAGAAAAGATTGATGCTGACAATACCCTGTATCTCCGATTGTCACAGTCCATCCCCGAAACAGAACCCACGCTCATAGAAGAATTCGATATTCAACGATATGTTTCGGTGAATCCTTCCGAAAAAAGAATTTTGATTTCTCGAGTGATGGATAAAGACATCGCACCCCAAGTTGAAGCTTTGTCAAAGAAATTGTCGCAGATAAAAAAACTTGCTCGCACCTCTTCCGACTTCATCGTTGATGGTACATTGTTCATCATTCAAGAAGAATTGGCAAGAGAATTCATTCGCAAAGAACTTGAACACATCGTTCAGAATTTCATCGTATATGGTTCGGAGAATTTGAAGTCATACCGAATCAAAGCGGTGACTCCCACTCTCTCTGTCTCGCTGAGTCATGGTATAGATTTTCTCGAAGGTGATGTTGGAGTGGTTATTGATGAAGAACACTTTACGGTGTTTGATGCATTGGCAATGTTCAAGAATCATGGCTATGTGCAATTGTCCGATGGAACGCAGGCTTTACCGAATGCAGAGTTCATGAGAAAATTGGAGCGGATTTTTCAGAAATCAAAGAAGAAGGCAAAGATTTCCTTTTTTGATTTGCCCATCATTGAAGAACTCCTCGATGAAAATGCAGCCGAGAAAGCTTTTCCAAAAGCGAGGTCGATATTCCGTGGATTTTCAACATATCAGGACCGCGATATCCCAATTCCTACTCTCAATACAGAACTCAGACAATATCAAGTACTCGGTTTTAAATGGATGCGATACCTGCATGACAATCGCCTCGGTGGATGCCTTGCCGATGACATGGGATTGGGTAAGACGCTGCAAACAATTACTCTGCTTGCATCTTTGTATCCCGGTGAGAAAAAGCAATCTTTGATCATCATGCCCAAAAGTCTTTTGTTCAATTGGGAACAAGAAATCAAACGCTTTGCCCCGCATATTTCCACATATACATATTATGGTGGGAACAGAGATTGGGATTTGGCCGTGGATTCCGATGTGATTCTCACAACATATTCCGTTTTGAGAAATGACATAGAACTCCTTCGTGAAAAAGAATTTCACATGGTTGTTCTTGATGAATCTCAAAATATCAAAAACCTTAATTCACGCACGGCGAGATCTGCCCTTCTTCTTCGATCCGAATGTAGATTCGCTTTGTCCGGAACACCGATCGAGAACAATATCGGCGAACTATATGCATTGTTCCGCTTTTTGAATCCCTCAATGTTTGGTGGTCCGGACGAATTCACAAGAATGTATGCAACACCCATTCAAAGAGAAAACAGCAAGGAAATTGCATCAGAACTTCGAAGAAAAATCTTCCCTTTCATATTGAGAAGATTGAAAAAAGAAGTTGCAAAAGAATTGCCTGATCGGATTGAGCAAACACTCTTTGTTGAAATGTCACCCGAGCAGATGTCATACTATGAACAAAGAAGAAACTTCTATTATCAAACCATCCGTGAAGAAATTCAAAATGAAGGATTGCAGAAATCTCAATTCCATATACTCCAAGCATTGAGCGATCTTCGGCAAATCGCTTCATGTCCTGAAATAAAAACCGAAGGCAGCATTATTTCTCCAAAAAGAGAAGTTCTCATGGAACATGTGATCGATGCAGTAGCGAATGGACACAAAATTTTGATCTTTTCAAATTATATCGGTGCGGTAAACACAATACAGGAAGAGTTGACAAAGGAGCAAATCGGACATGTGGTCATGACCGGTTCTTCCACCAACAGACAAAGCATTGTAGAGAAGTTTCAAAAAGATGATTCCATTCGTGCCTTTGTGATGACGCTCAAAACCGGTGGTCTTGGATTGAATCTCACCGCGGCAGACATGATTTTCCTCTATGATCCTTGGTGGAATATTGCCGCTGAAAATCAAGCCATTGATAGATCCCATCGCATTGGTCAAGTAAATACCGTTTTGAGTTATAAACTCATTGCTCGCGGATCAATTGAAGAGAAGATTCTCAAACTTCAGGACCGGAAACGCGAATTGTTTGATGCAATCATCTCAACGGATGGAGGTTCCATAAAATCATTGACAGAAGAAGACATAGAATATATACTTGGCGAAGGAGAAGCACATGATCATCAATGATGATTTGTCGCCACTCGTTCATGATATCACCGATGCATTCAGTCATGCTGAATTGTCTTTGGCATATACCGAGTATCTGCGTGGACAAGTGTTGATTCATTCAAATCATCCTGCGCTTCAGGATTTTGTCAATTTGGCCAGACAATCAGACATCCCCGAAAAGATTGTGATTGCATTGCTTTATGCCACTATAGTGTCAAATGAAGAATTGGCTCAAAGTTTCATCGCCTATCTTCATGAACCCGTCCGCTCCGTGCTTGAAACCGTCGTTTGGAGAGGAGCCACACCTGCCGTGAATTCTTCAGCCAAGAATCAAGATGAAATCAGCACCATTCACTATTCCGAGGATTCGGTTTTGCCTTCCCTCGCAATTGCGAAACCTGAATATTCCCTCTTGGCACTTGAAGAATTGTCACCACCACTATTGCGAAGAGTTCAAACTTCCAAGGTTCCAAAATTTCAAAATGTGTGGTTCACGCTTCCTCCTTTGCTGAGACTTGCATTCAGGGAAGTAACAAAATCTCCAATACCGCTTACACCCAAGAGTACTTCTGATTTACCTAAATCACCAAAGGGTGGTTGGCATGTTTTTGAATCGGAGCATCGCATCCCCGAAATCATACAAGACCTCATACCACGCGTATTGACTGATTTTTATGTTGAGGAATGTTCCTCACCGAATTCATTACAAAGAAAAAAGACCAAATCTTTGATTTCCATGTATGGATTACCCGAAACATATTCGGATCTCAGAGAATATGACACCATTCAAACATCTGCATTGATATGGTTGATCATTCATGGTGCAGACTCCTCTGACAATTCAATGATGTCAGGTATTGAATTAACGCGCAGATATTATGAAATGCTTGTGAAGAATACTCTTCCCGTAAAAGAATATCTTCTCCATTTCTTGGTCGACTCCGATTGTAAAAACAATATTGCAAGCATTTGTGCAGGCATTCCTCAATTCCTTGAACTTTTTCAAAAGCAGACTTGGGTGCAAGTGGACTCACTCATTGATACTGTATTGGTTCATGAGCTATTGCCTCCATTATATCCCGAATTGCCATCCAAGGAAGATTCGGCTTATTTGAATCTTTCCACTTATGATAAACCTGCTCTTGATCCACTCAGCTATCGTGAGGCTGTATATCCATCTCTCATCAGAGGAATTCTTGGAATACTTGGGTCATTGGGCATAGTGGATTTCCTCTCGGAAACTCCGGTGAATCATCATTATCAATTGAAGGGATTGTCTTTTTTGTCTCCTTGGGACGGTATTGCATATGCGCGCATCACCGAACTAGGTTTGATACTTATTGGAAAGCAAAGCGAAGATGCAATTGGCACATCCAATCAAGCCGAAGAACCCTATGTTCTCGATCCTGAAAGACTGATGATAACCGTGAGAGGTTCAGCCGCTCACAGGCAACTTGCATTGACCCAATTCGCACGAAAAATCAACGGACAATTTTTTCAAGTTGATGCTTCCGTTTTTACAAAGGGGTGCCATTCAGTCAGGGATATTCAGCAGAGAATCAACCAATTCTCCGGTATTGTAAGGCAGGAATTACCTCCATTGTGGGAACAATTTTTTCAAGACCTCATCGATAAGGCAAATGCTTTGATACCCGAACCTGCATCTGTTGTGTTCAAATTGAAAGATCAATCAATATTGGCTCAATTGTTTGCCACAGATCCGGAATTAAAGCTGATTTCAAAAAGAGCGGAGGGTTTCCGCATCATCGTAAACAGGGCAGACATTAACAAACTAAAGCAACGATTGGGTGAGTTGGGCTACTTCATGGAATAAAAAAATTTTAAACTTCATAAAATTTTATTAACTTTGTATCGTTAATAATCACGAAATAAATATAAATATGTATGTTATTTCGTTTGATTCGATATTGAATCAGGGAAAATTGGATTCTTCATTTATACAGGGGTGTTTATGTCAACACGATTTTTACATGTACTTGAAAACCTAGAAAATCGTCATTTATCGGCATTTATTGCCAATCTTGGCCATGATGCGCGTATCGCATGGTATCCTTCGGCAGGTACCGATTTTCGTCCTTTGTTTTTTATGGATGAAGCATTTCATGCTCAACATCCGCCCGATGGAGGGAGCGACCCTCTTCCACCGGATATTTTTTTATACACGGATTATTGTCTGATGAACAAGGATTTCGAAAACGCTTTGTTCAATGAAGGTAACCCGATGATATTTGATGACGGAAGAACAAAAGTGACGCTCAAAGACATTGAAAACCTGGGTCGGATTGATTTTCCCGCTTATCCGCCATTTCGGGAAGATGAGTCTAATACCCATTATTTCAATAGAGTGTTCTTTTTCAATGCGATCATTGAAAGCAAGCAATTTGGAGTGATTCAAAAACCTGTTCTGTATGCTTTCTGTTATAATGAGCAATTGTGTGCTGAATTGTTGCTTCCCGTAAGAGCCATCATCAGTCATGTGATACATGTTCGATATGGACATGGTTTTGGAGGTGCAAATTGCTCAGGAATGTGGATTCAGCATGTGTTGCCACTGCTTCAATGCGAAGTATATGTTCATGATGCAATGGCTCATGATTCAGAGAGTGAACGCATCGTGATCAGACATTACGGAAATGTGATTCCCCAACAACACATTGCTCAATTTAAAACAATACGAGAAATAGACGGAAGATCTTGGTCGGATTCAACAAGAGTGATATGGCAATTGGTTGACCAAGACAAAAACATATATCTGAAATACCATTATAACCATGAATTGCGAGGATTGAAGCATCGCTCTCGCATGATTTTTCGAGAACAAAGAATGTATAACTTTTTGGTATAAACATCATGATCAGCAAAACATATAATTCAAAAGAGATATGCGAAATGTTCAACATTTCAGCTCCACGATTGCTGCAATTCCGCAAAGGACAATCCGTGACTGCTCCAAGCAAAGGTAAAAACAATGCTCGAATCTATTCATTTGAACCACTATTGGAAGAAGGAACTGATTGGTATTGGGATGGTTCCGAAGTGGTCTTCAGACAATCAGCCGTGATTAAGATCAGCAAACGCAAGAAATACAATAAATCAGGCGAACATAATTATGAGGCAAGAGAAAAAAGAAAGAAAGAGAAAAAGGCCGCAAATGAATTGAAAGAAGGCGAATATACGGTTCAAGAAATTGCAGATCGACTCAATCTCACCGTGCAGAAGATTTATGCATTGCGAGACATAAGCTCGAACAAACCCGTATCATACACGAATTATCTCATTCAAAACAAAGATTGGAGATATGATGATGGCAAGGTGATTCTATTGCAATCCGCAAAAGAAAAAGTGAAAGGATATGCAGATTTGTTGAAAGACAAAGAAGAGATTCCAAAGGCAAAACGAATTGCCATTTTGATTGGAACCAAAGTGTTTCATCTCACAGGTGAAGCTGCTTTCAGAGTGATCAATATCATCGAACAAGAACAGTCGCGTAAAAAGAAAAACATTAGTCTATAACATGTATATCACAAACAGGGGGTTATCCTTATGAATGCAAAAGAACAAGCAGTATTATTTGAACTTATTTCCAGAAGCAAAGGTCTTGGAGATTCCGTTGCGGTCTATCCTTTTGAAAGTGTTTTGAAAGGTTTGTTTGATCAGATGGTGGATGCAAAACTCACCATCTTTGGACTGCAAAAAAAAGGCTTCATCAAAATTGACGAAAAAGCAGGGTTCGATGAATTCCGCAAAAGACCAAGTCTATATCCGGTGTATATCATAACGACGAAGGGTTGGGAATATGCCCTTAAAGCAAGAGGCGAAGAATTGAAAATCAAAGAAAAGATAGAACAAGAATCACTTGATGACATCGAACTTCCGGACTTCCTCAGCGAAGATGATTCCGATGAGCTTGATGATTAATAATGTATCACATCAATTGGGGACACAATGAGTTTTGATGACATTATTGAAATCGTTGCGCAATCATTTTCACATCAGATACCGGACACGCAAGGGTATGGATTCGATATCAGCGATGAAGAACGAATCCTTGGGAGGGATAATGAAGAGTTTATCAA
>JBJTFZ010000003.1:0-2592 GCA_046093685.1 bacterium | reverse complement strand
ACCCTTGCATCTTGCCTTATCCTCATGAAAAAAGGTATTCACAACAATCAAAAAACTATCATACAGTTGATGATCGGTACATTACTCTATGTATCCCTCATATATGCCTTGACCCAAGCAGCAAACATACGGTTCAAATTGGATATTGAATGGCTTCAAATAGTACTGCTTTACCCGATATTTCAAGTATTTACGGAACATCATAAGGCCAAGGGAACAACAAGTGGAAAATAGACTGTTTTCATTTTGTCAAGACGGCGAAAAATGCCTAACTTTGCCCAACAAATGCAATTTTTTGGAATACATGCATGCTTGAAACATATATCCCCTTGTTTTTGATGATTGCGGTTGGTTTCATATTTGGACTGACCAATATTTTGATTGCCGAATTTGTCGGACCCCGCAAAAATAAATCAAAGGAAAAATTGAGTGTTTATGAATGCGGAATGGAGCCAATAAAAAGTGCGAGAGAAAGATTCTCCGTGAAATTCTATCTCGTTGCGATGTTGTTCATTCTCTTTGATATTGAAATCGTGTTTATGTATCCTTGGGCAATTCAATTTCAAGCATTGGGAATGGTTGGTTTGGTCGCCATGGCACTCTTCATGGTATTGCTGTTTGCAGGATATATTTATGTGTTGAAAAAAGGAGCTTTGGAATGGCAATAGATCAATTGACTAAAGATGGTTTTTTGACAACCACCGTTGATGCGGCCATAAGCTGGGCGCAAAGGAATTCGTTGTGGCCTATGCCAATGGGTATTTCCTGTTGTGCCATTGAAATGATGGCTTTTGCCGGACCTCGATTCGACAGTGCTCGATTCGGCTCTGAAAAGTTCGGATTCACCCCACGCCAATCAGACCTATTGATTGTGGCCGGAACTGTTACCTATAAGATGAGTTGGGTTGTACGGAAAATCTGGGATCAAATGCCAGAACCAAAATGGTGTATTTCAATGGGTGTATGTGCTTCTTCGGGCGGTATGTTCAGAAGCTATTCCGTTGTGCAAGGCATAGATCAATTCATTCCCGTCGATGCCTATGTTTCAGGATGCCCTCCTCGTCCCGAGGCATTGCTCAAAGCACTCATGACCATTCAAGAACAAATCGAGAATACAAAGCCAACCATTATCGACACTCGCAAGCAAGTTGATATGGACAGCACAGTACTCATAGACTAAATAAAGCAGACCCACAAGCCTGTTTCTTTCATTGAAGCAGGCTTTTTTTATTGGATTCAAAATGCGAATATCTTTTCTCTTGGTTCTTGTGTCACTTCTCTTCAATGCATGTGAACCTATTCAACCCATTACTTTGGAAGATCCCTCAAAATATCCAAACTTGAAAATCACAGATTTGGTAGTTGGTACAGGTGCACAACCAACATTCGCAGGCAAAGTGACTGTCCATTATGTTGGAACCCTCACAAATGGTAAACTTTTCGATTCTTCCAGAGATCGTAAAGAACCGTTTACATTCACGATTGGAGTCGGAGAAGTGATTAAGGGTTGGGACTTGGGTGTATCAACCATGCGGGTTGGAGGCAAACGAAAACTTGAAATACCTCCCGAACTCGGATATGGATCGAGAGCAGTTGGAGATATACCCGCTAATTCAACATTGATATTTGAAGTTGAATTACTCAATGTTCAGTAAAATGTTCAAAGCAATACAATCCCGACATCTTGCACTTCTGGTGTATGTGTCGGGATTTTTTTTGTATGCCCTCATACCGGCAACTCGAACAGGCGAACATACGCGCTATTTTCTGATTCTGCATTTCATTCATGCGCTATCGGGGATTATCCTGCTTAGAAGCTATCCCATCCCAAATCCCGTTCAATTGGCATTACTATTCCTAGTATCACGATTCGCTCTATTTGGAATGTTCCCTTGGCTTTCCGATGATGTATTTGGATATCTCTTTTATGGAAAAGCCACGCTTCATGGCATAAACCTTTATGCACTTACTGCAGATGATCCATCAATATCATACTTGAGAGATTCTGCTTATGCAATGATGGCATTCAAGCCATATCAAAATATCTATCCACCATTGACAACAATCATGATGGCCTTGTCATCATGGGTGTCCGGTTTCTTTTCTACCTCTCTATTTACCTCATTATGGACATGGAAATTTCTATTGTTCATCAGCGAAGGATTGGGTTTATGGATCATATTCAGATGGTTGCGCGCAAAAGGATATTCCTATTTTCCATTATTGATGTATTTGGCTATTCCATTGACAGGAATCGAGGGGGTGGGTCAAGCACATAATGAACTTCTTCTATTGCCAATGATAGCCGGCTTGATGATGATTTCAGAGAAACCATCAAATAACACCCGAAGCGTCATTCTCGGAATATTAATCGCTTTCCTTGGATTGATCAAACTCTATCCCATCATGCTCATTGTTCCGATCATTGTGAGAAGTACTTCAGTAAAACAACGATTGATCACCGTATTGTCATGTACAATGAGCATCCTCATCATCTCTATTCCTTGGTTTGGTGGATCATTGACGGGGGATCATTCTGCGATTCTTGGCTATGCTTCAGTACTAAGTTTCTATCATGGAACATATTTCAAT
>JBJTFZ010000002.1:0-3975 GCA_046093685.1 bacterium | reverse complement strand
GAACCATTTCCTTCTCACGGGAAAGAATGCGCAATGACCCTTTCTCTGTAACCGAAGCAATGATTGCGTGAAATGAGTTTGTTCCAACATCAATGGCGGCTATGCGTTGATTAAGATCTTCGTTTTGATCTGCCATGAGTCTCAGTGGAATGAACCGTGATATTTCCATCATCATAAATGATGGAATTGTCCTTTACAGGTTTAGATTTTTTTTGAGGGATGATTGAGAGTAGCATTCTTCTTGCGAAACCAAGCAAAGCGAGGCCTGCAAAAACTATGAGAAGCAATAGTGCTATGAGAAAGAGAAATATTTTACCCATGCTTCATCAATATCGTACTTCGGTTTTGAGGGATATTTCTTCCAAAACTGCACTCACATGCAAACATTCAGGCAATGGTCCTTCATATACTGTTGCCTTCCCGGAGTTGTGAACTTCCCATGTCAATTGCTCGGCTTTATCAATTGAACAATGAACAGCTCTCAATATTTGGTTGATAACCTCTTCGAAAGTATGATGTTCATCATTGAATAAAACAACTTTACCGTTCATGGAGCCGGTAATGGAATCAAGGGTTTGGAGTTCCTGATCTTCTTGGGTATCGGGGAACATTGCTTCACATGTGAGTATAAAAAAATTCTTACAACAAAAATAGTGAACATCTGATTTTTTCAATGCTTCATGATGAATTAAAAGAGGGAATTGTTTAAATTTGACTCATTGGTCAATTTAATAGTAATTCTAAGTGGCAAGGACAAAACTACCCCCGGAAAACAGAGAGGCAAAAAGAGTGCTTATTATTGAAGCAGCTATTGGCATTTTTGCCGAGAAGGGATTTCACGCAACAACTATGCAAGACATTGCAGATGAGCTAAATATCGCCAAAGGAACCATTTATGAATATTATCAACATAAAGAAGATCTTTTTTTGGCGGTCTATGATCATTGGATGGATTCTTATGAATCATCCATGAACTCTGCGGTAGAAGAACATTTTGATCCTGTCTCAAAAGCTGATGCTTTAATTGACACTACGGTCGAGTTTTATGAAAAACATGCTCAATATGCTCCTTTGCTCTTGGAATTTTGGGCCCATGCCCTCAGGAGTCCTTCAGATGTTTTTTTGTTAAGAATCCGAAATTTGAAAACCCGCTTGAGCAGATTGGGTAAAGAAGTTACCCAGCACATGCAAACATTGAAACTATTCAAAAAAGTTGATTCCCAATCTTTTGCTGTTTTGGAGCTGGGTATTTCCGATGGAATATTTCTTCAATGGGTGATTGATGGTCAGTCATATTCATTGAGAGATGCATATAAATTCAGACAATCAGTCATTGGATCCGGTTTGATGACTGATACATTGCGCACAATTGTTGCGTCAAAAGTAGAAAAGAAGTTAAAAGTCGGTTTTATCAATACATCTTTGAGGAAGTAGTATTTATGAAAAAAATCTGTACTGTCATTTTTGCTTTACTGATGTGTTTTCAGAGTGATATTCTCTTGTCTCAGTCCATTGAGAATATTACCATAGGCGTTGTCAATGAACAGCAACAACCATTATCAGGAGCAATTGTTCGGGAAGGCAATCTCGGCGCTAAAACGAATGCAAAGGGGGAAGCTGTTATCTCATTGACTATTGGAAAACATACTCTTTCGATATCTTCAGTGGGCTATGCTTCCAAGTTACTTGACATCAATGTTACCAGTAATTTGCCCAAACAGACGATACAATTGGCAACAGGAGAAACCAGAACGCAGGATATCACTGTATATGGTGCTTCACGCAGACAGCAAAAAATTACAGAAGCGCCGGCAGCGGTTTCAGTTGTTTTGCCGAGTGAACTTGCAAGAGCAAATTCGCATGGACAAGTTGCAAAGACAATTGAGACCATCCAGGGCGTGGATGTTGTCCAAAGTGGAATGAATGATTTCAATGTGAATATGCGCGGATTCAACAATTCAATCAATCGACGCGTTTTGGTTTTGCTTGATGGTCGAGATCCATCCACACCTTTGCTCAATCTTGTAGAGTGGAATTCATTTCAAACGAATATGGGTGATATCGCTTCGATTGAGGTTGTGCGTGGGCCCGGCTCTGCATTATATGGATCGAATGCCTATAATGGAGTTATTAATATTACCTCCAGTGCTCCGAAGGATATTCAGGGAACAAGGGTAAGTCTTACGGGCGGACAATTCAGTACCTTCCGTGGGGATATTAGACATGCAGGAGGATTTGGTTCATTGTATTATAAATTCAATGCAGGTTATTCCACACAAAGTCAAAGTTGGGTTAATTCACGCGATACAACAAAGGGGGGAGTTTTGGAATATCCGGGTTTGGCTCGTGATGTAACGGGAAACCGTGCCGGTGTAGGGAATATAACCAGTATAGACTCCCTGATCAATGACAATCGAAATGCCACAAACATGTTCGGATCAGCTCGTTTTGATTATGAATTGAATAAGGATGAACGCCTGACTGCAGAATTGGGATTTTCTAGATATGGTGGTGAATATTTTGTGAATCAAACAGGCCGAATCCTTATAAATAATGTCGAGAAACCATTTGTTCGGTTGGCCTACAACACATCATCCCTTAATATTCAGGCACATTGGAATAGACGGAATACCATCACTCCACAAATCGTCATGAATGCTGCGGCAAGTTCTGCCGAAAGAAGTGATGTATATGTCATCGATGCACAATGGAATGGATCATTCATGAATGATGCGATGAAATTGATCATCGGTGCATCTCATGAATATCAAGCCGTGAATACTTCATTGCTAGGTGCATTACCTTTATTGAATCCTGATGGACTTCATAATAATTTCAGTGGTGTATATGCACAAGCAGAATTGGATATTCTACCTTCATTGAGATTTGTTGGAGCGGCTAGAATTGATCGTTCGACATTTTTTGATACACAGTTTTCTCCAAAAGCTGCATTGGTATTTTCTCCCATCCAAGATCATACTTTCAGATTGACATTGAACCGCTCTTTCCTTCGACCAAGCTATGCGGATTTGTATAGATACTCACCCGCAGGAGCACCGGTAAACTTGGCAGCTATTGACACATTGATTTCCTCCAGGAATGGCATTGCGCCACTTGGACTTTCCAGAACTACTCCGCAATGGAATCTAGGTAATCCTAATATTCAAGTTGAAACTGCTATGTCATATGAATTTGGATATAAGGGAATCATCAATAAAGACTTCTTTGTGACAGTTGATGCATATTTGAATAGAAGAACGAACTTCATATCCGTTCCTTTAGGAGGACTTGCTCCGGATGTTTATACGCCTGTTAGATATGATAATCCCAAAGCAAATGAAGAACTGAAAGCAGAGCTCGACAAAATCAATAGATTGTTCTACGATCGGCTTGGGAGAATTCCCCAAACCGGTGCCGCAGCTCTTATCATCACTCCCAAAAACATTGGCATCATCAATGAATATGGACTTGAATTGGGATTGAATTATTATGTGATGAATGGACTCTTGGTTCAAGCAAATTATGCTTATCTCGATTTTTCGGTTGAAGAAAACACATTGCAAGCACAGAAGATTGTGCCTAATACCTCTCCACATAGAGTAAATCTTGGGCTGCAATATGAAAAGGATGGCTTTGAAGCCGGTGTTCAAGTTCGAGGAGTGAAGGGATTCACTTGGGTTGCCGGTCTCTTTGAAGGGTATGTTCCCGAATATTGGCTTGTAAATCTAAATCTTGGATATACGATCTCACCGACAATAAAGGTTGGTGCAACTATATTCAATGCGCTGGATAGAAGACATTATCAGATTTTCGGGGGGACGATCCTTCAAAGAATGGGAACAATGAATCTGACGGTAAACATATAATACCTCACAAAAAGAAAAAAGGCTCTGAAATAAATCAGAGCCTTTTTTTTGATGTCGGTGTGGCGGGATTCGAACCCACGACCCCTACTACCCCAAAGTAGTGCGCTAC
>JBJTFZ010000001.1:0-4262 GCA_046093685.1 bacterium | reverse complement strand
TTTTCCCGCGAGCAGGAACAGATTGTTTTTTAGAGCGAGTAGACTCGCGAGTGTTGGTTTTTTTGGAATATTCTTTTCTTACTCCACTTTTTTCATTTTCGGACCCTGATGATCGATGTTTTTTCATTGGAGATTGGGAAGATCTTTTTACCGATCCTTTCTGTGTTCTTGACTTCATGGGAATTCCTCTTATGGATGCATGTGCAAAATTACGGAATTCCTGTCTTGTCAGAAGCCAATCAAGATAAGTAGTTGAGTGTCGAAGAAAGAATATCGGAAGGGGTGATGTCTCTCATGCAAGCATGTGTACCCAATGGACATGATACCTGACCATGAATGGAACATGGTCTGCAAGGCAAGTTCTTCTGGAAAATACTTGAAGAATCAGATAGCGGAGCGAAACCGAAAGCTGGGTGCGTAGGACCGAATATGGCTATGGTTGGGCAATTGACCAATGATGCCAAATGAATTGGGGCGCTATCATTTGCAATTAGTAATGATGATGATTGCAATAGACGCAATGTGTGCCCCAAATGCATCTTGCCTGCAAGATTGATTACTCGATCTCTGTGATTATCCGGAATGATCGAGTTGCAGAGTTCATGATCTGCCTTTGAACCTATCAAACAAATGGATTGTGTTGCTGAATCCAATATGGAATCAATCAACTCTTTATAATATGAAGCCGGCCATTTTTTTGTTTCCCATATACTACCGGGTGCAATGACGATGCATCGATCTTTGATGATATCCATTGTATCGCTTTGAGGATTTGACAGATATGTTCTTCGCTGTATGGAATTGAGTGGGAATATGTCCGGATCAATCGCATGAAGCAATGTTCTTTGCCGATCTATCTCGTGAATTCCTTTTTGATATGGAAAACGATGATTGTACATGATTGACAATGAAGAGGAAACATATCCAATACGAGTTGGTATTCCCGAGAAGCCAATGATCAATGAACTTCGCATTGATTGATGAAGCGAAAGAATAGTGTCCGGAGATACCTTCTTGATTTCGGCAATTATCGATTGCATGCCCGATATGCCTTTACCCTTTCCTCTTTTGTCGAACACAATTACTTCGTCTATGATTTCAGGATATGCATGCGCAATTTCTGCACCGAGTGGAGTTGTGATGAAGATGATTCGATCTTGTGATTTCCCAATGCGCAATTCTTCAAGCAGAAACATCGTCAGAGCTATATCACCAATAAATCCAGTTTGGAAGATGCAATGAGTTTTTCTCTCAGACATGATATTTCCAGCGATTATGTTGCCATGTCCATTGATCAGGATGCTCCCGGATTGACTTCTCCAGAAAAGCAGTATGCCTTCTTGTCAATTCCAAGATATCTTCATTCGAAGATGTTAAATCATCTGTTTGTATTTCAGTGAGAGTTACGGAATATGTTCCATTGTCGTCTCTTACGGGAATTGCAAACACTAGTGGTGTCCCATATCGTAATGACAAAGCCGCCGGAGCTTCAAAAACGACTGCCTTCCTTCCAAATAAATCGATGTGTGCATCTCTTTTGGGATCTGCCGCTTGATCGATGAGCAAAGCTACAGGTTGATTATTCTGAAGTGCCTTTACCAAAGGTCTTGCCGCCTCCTCCATAGAGACGGTTGTATTTCCAGCTCGCGTTCTCAATTCGGTTATTGCCTTGTCCACAAAAAGATTTTTCTGCTGCTTTGCCACAAGTAAAAAAGATTGATTTGCATGAATGCCGGCAGTGAATGCTAGATATTCCCAATTTGCAAGATGACCGGAAATAATGACGATTCCTTTACCACGAGAGAGAATATCCTCTATCAATGAAATATTGGTGAATGTCATGAGTGAGGCAATGGACTTATTACTCATAAAATACATGGCAGCAATCTCAAGAAGCACAATTCCCAAATTGTGATAACTACCAATCAACACCTGCTTATGAAATAAGCTGTCTTTATCAGGAAATGCACTGACGATATTATTCTTGGTGATTGAAACTCTTGATGCAGAGAGCAACATCAATAAACGACCGAGAGCATGTCCTGCCTGTACTCTGAGTGTATGTGGCAAGGAGGCACTGACATATCCTGTGACTCTGAGAAGAATCAACAAAGCATAATTGCGTATCATCGTATGAATTCCCGTCCACTCCCAGAATCAAAGGTATCGCTATTCACAAATTCATTGAACCAATTGTCATTTCTTGGTTCATTGATTGCCGTGGAATGAACGAGTATATGATTATTGATATCTCGAACATCAACAAAATGAAAGTAAACACCACCTTGTATTTCAGCATAGAACCATGATTCATATGGTCTGACGGAATTTCCCATATACTTTCGGTCAACCTGCGTTGGCGGACCATATCTTCGTAATACTCTACCTCTGTCCGATCTCCATCCTTGTTTGAATTGTGGGCTGGCAAAGTATGTGTTGGCATAGCTGATTGATTTTCTGAATTCTTCCAATTTTTCATTTATGGGCGTATCGGTATTCGGATCGCGTTCCTCCCAAAATCTAAACATGAACTTCTGTTTAGCCGTAAGATCTCCAAGTGCGGACCACAATGATTGCTCTTGGGAATTTGACAAACACTTTGCTTTTTCAAATTCTTCGTCAATTCGATTTTCGGAATAGGTTGAGAATTCACTTTGCTGAAACATTTCATCTTCGGAAAATGTATTGGCGAGTTCAGGTGGCATTTCGGGATTGACTATATAAAAGCGTTTCATGGATGCAACGGTATCTTTCTTTTGCTTCCCCGAATAGTTCATGTGAAGTGAATATACTCCGCTTGGAAGCCCCAATAAAGGAATGGAAACTGTTTCGACAATTGCTTCTCCGGCGACCCATTTTTCAAGTGGTATATCTGCAATGATTCTCTGTGCTGCATCTTTTATGGTGTACACAATGTTCAATGTATCATTGGGCTGACATGAATACAATTCTGCATAGACATTAAGAACGGGATCGGTTCCGCCACATTCAAGACTTGGATTTGGAATAAGCAATAATCCATTCCTTTGCAATTGAGTGGACCATGATTTTTTTGATGAATCATCCAATTGCTCAATGCGCATTGCGGTCATGATATCACTCATGTGCATTCCATTGCCATCCATCTTTTTTACTTTCATTGGAAGTGTAACCGTTGACATCACAGTACTATCATGCATATCAATAGCTTTGATCATCACTGTATATGGACCGGGCTTGACAAAGATTGATCTTCCACCGATGAGATTTCGTTCATGAAGAACAACGGGATATTGCGAGATATTGTCTACAATCCATTCCGTGAATATTGCTTCTTTGCTTATATCATTGATCATGTTGACTTGTATGTGCAAAGAACCAATATATCCCTCCAATGATGGTATGTAGTGCAGTGCAGTATCAGGAAGTGCATAAACCAAACGACATTCAGTCAAAGAGTCCGAGCCTCTATACTGTAAAATGTCTAGAGCTATATTGAGATTTCTCCCATGCAAGGATGGAAGCAAACAACAGAAAAACGCTATGGGAAATAGTATTCTTTTCATCATATCATAAAAAATGCCGCCGAGAAAACCCGACGGCATTTGTATTTCAGTTTGTATCATGCCAATCGGCCATACAAGTGTGTATTATTCGAGTCTCATTCCGATGGACAATCTATTCACAAGACCGATGTTTTGCACGGGGTTGAGTGAATAGTCAATTTGGCCATCGAAACCTTCACCAACATATTTAAAGCCTACGCCACCTGCAAAGTTGAATGAATCATGTCCAAGTTTATATCCACCACGAATTGACAAAATATTGTTCCAGGTATACTCTGCACCAATAGTGAACATTTCAGGTGTATCTGACAATGTTTCAAACTCCACAGCTGCAATCAAGCGATGATCTGCATTTGCATCAAGTTTATCAACTCCCTGGATGATTGCCGTTACATCAGTTGATGCTCCGGCGCGGAAAATCAAAGGAAGATTGAATGGATTGGTCAACAATTGCTGATCTAGTGGACTGGCAGACAATTCATTGATCAATTTACCTTGACGATTCAAGTCAGCACCGGAATATGATTGCTGTCCACCAAGATTGGATATACTGAATGACAAGCGAGTGTCTTTGAAGTCGGTTTTATAAATAGTTCCCACATCAAATGCCACTCCATTCGCACCAAGTGAAGCGAATGAGTTTTGAATGTACTTAAATGATAATCCAAATGCGAATTCATTTGACAAATGAATTCGCATTTGGATTATCATTTAAGT